>CAZMHW010000083.1:0-10945 GCA_964566105.1 uncultured Akkermansia sp. | reverse complement strand
GGTCTCCAATTCAAAAATAATTTTTTCGAGTTCCGTCTTCATAAAATACAGTTGCTCGTTACGCGCAAACACCGGACTATTCAAAGACTCCTTAATGGCACTAAAGTCCGGGTTGATATTAACCAAAGGATTGTCATCGCTTGCGGCAATCAATTGATCAAAAAGTTTAGAAACACTTTCCATGTATTTTTGCAGTTCAACCAAACTTCCTTCGTGCTTACTTTCATTTACCAACAAGGCAATAGAAGTGATTTCCCTGGCAATGCGCATGTTCACCCCCACAGCCGCGAAATAAGTATCCACCTCCCCCTGCTGATGTTTGGGTTCTTCATACATACGCTGCACCGAAGCAAACACGGTGTTATTAGCTGCTTCCGTTTGTTGACGGTTTTTGTACCAGGTTTCATTTTTGCCAAGCGCGTTGTTATAATAAGCGAGTACACGCAACAGATAATTTTTAGACTGTAACAAAGCCTCTGCCATCAATTTCGGGAAACGTTCTTTTTCCCACACCGGCCAAAAAGCATAACCCGCGCCAAAGGCCAGGAAGGCACCAATGAGTGTAGACAAAATTCTCCAGGCAATGAGTTCAACCGTACCACGCTGCGAAATCTGCATCAACACCACCATCATCACTGTTACAAAAAAGACCCCTACCTTATAATTGTTCCGCAAAAAATAAGCCACAAAAAAAGAAACCACCACCAGTAAAACCACAAAGGCTTGGTGCGGCAAAGGCAATAACATAATCAATCCTCCCACAATTACCCCACCCAGGGTGCCGCCAATCCGCTCTATGCCCTTGCGGCGTGTTGCCCCGTAATAGGGTTGAATAACGATCATGAGTGTGAGAGGAATCCAATAGCCATGGTCAATCTTAAAATATTTAAAAATAAACACTCCCACACAGAGGGCTACTGAAACTCTGAGCGCGTATTTAAATTGTTCCGAGTTAAACCGTACCAGACTCTTTAAAAAATCAATAAAAAACCAGTTTTCTATCCCTACCGTAAAATTATTCAGACTCAATTTATAACTTTCAAAGTAGTCGCTTTTTTTTAAGCTGAGTTTTGTCTCGAGTAGTGCAATAGCCTCCGTTAAATAGTCGTTCGCTTTTTCGAGTGTGTCTGTAAAATGATCCAGGGACTTTTGTTCCGTAGAACTCAAACTCAGGGAAGCACAGGACTCTTTAAACAACTCGATGGCAATACCACAACGTTGTGACCGCACTTTCGCCAGGGTAAAATCTTCGGGACGCGCCGTATAAATAACAATGGCGATACGGGCGCTGGCCTGCGCAAACGAAGAAAGTGTTTTGTAGAGGCTGGTATCTTTTACAGGTAAAAAAGCCGGGCCATTCAGTACAGAAAGTTCTTCGTGCAGGGCATTTAAGGTCGCGCTAAAAAGAGCTGAATTTCTGCGCAGATCGATCAAGAGATCGTAATGTTGCGCTTTCACGGACGCGCCCTGCTGACGCTGTGCGAAAAGATCGATGGAATGATTGATCGCCGTTCTGACTTCTATTTCTTTTTTAGTAATTTCTTTTGCCAGATCTTCACTCGAATTCTGCTGTAGGATCATGGTGTCCAGTAACTCCGTATTGGCCTTCCAGATGCGGGCCACCGAACGTTTTACGGGATTTGAAGGACGAAGCGGAAAGGAAAAAATGGTGATAAGGATGGCCCAGGCCGCTCCCATCAAAAGGTAAACCCCACAATACAGGGAGTCCTGAAAGGAAACGGGATTCGATAACCCAAAAAGAAAGAAAAAACCCACCGCCACACCCACGCTGGAGCCATACTCGTTCCAGTTGCGGATGATGGCCGCGAACACACCCACCAGGAACATGGAGATCAATGAAAGTACCAGGGAATGTGTCACCCACATTCCGAGCAAAGCAGCAAAGAAAATGAGCACAGACTCAAGGGACTGGATGAGAATTTTTTTGTAATGCAGACCCCGGTAATCGGTGAGCGAGATCATATAGGCACCAAAAGCTGCCCAGATCACCTCAAACGAAAAACCTTTCCACAAGGGCAGAACGATTAAAGGTACATTCAAAGCCAGTACCACCCGAAAAGCCCAGCTGATCGTCGGCTCGAAGTATTCCTGTGTGAGGATGGCATTTAATTGCCGGATGGGTTTAAACCGCATGGTGTACCAAAGGTACAATGCACGTTTTATACTCCCGTACTTTTATTTCTAAAAAATGATAAATAGCGGTGTTCTTACTTCTCCCCTTCCGGTTTGCGGCATTTTTCAACAATCTGGTGAAAAATATCGTGCGCCTCTGTGATCAGCACTTTCAGATCTTTGTCGCTTTTTTTATCAGCTACCGCTTTGTTTATTTCCTCGCATTTAAGCAACAGCGACGCCAATACCTTTTTTGTTTCATCGGCTTTAAAACCCTGAGGCACCGCAGAAGCCTGCCAGGCCTTAACGCCGGCAACCAATTCTCCTGAATGTTCCTTTAAGGGTTTAAAATTTCCTTCTTCCGAAGGGTGAAAGGTTTTACTCATTACCTCGTGAAAGTCCTTTAGTTCTTTCCATTCTGTTTTCTGAGCCTTCACTGTCTGAACCAGTACCAGGGCCAGACACATCAGCGCTATTTTTTTCAGTGTTTTCATTTTACACATTGTTTTCTGATTGTTTTAAATTCTACCGTTTAATACCGTTGTGGAACAATGTTTTGTTCTTGTTTTGGCGGTCTCACGTAATGTTTGTCCGCTTTTCTCGGAGGCAGTTTAAATGCCTTTTGCGGAATGTGTTCGTAAGGTATCACAGATAACAAATGACTGATACAGTTTAAACGCGCTCTGCGTTTATCATCAGCTTCCACCACATGCCACGGAGATTGTTTGGTGTCGGTGTAAGCAAACATATTGTCTTTTGCTACTGAAAACTCTACCCATTTGTTGCGGGACTCAATGTCCATCGGACTAATTTTCCAACGTTTCAGAGGATTTTCGATGCGCTCCTTAAAACGTCTTTCCTGTTCGGCGTTGCTCACCGAAAACCAGTATTTAATAAGAATGATGCCGGAACGGATGAGCATTTTTTCAAACTCCGGACAGGCCCTTAAAAATTCTTCGTATTGTTCTTTATTACAAAAACCCATAACGTGCTCCACTCCGGCGCGGTTGTACCAACTTCTGTCAAACAACATCATTTCTCCTTCCGAAGGCAGTTCCGATACGTAACGTTGAAAATACCACTGACCTTTTTCCTTTTCAGTTGGAATTCCAAGGGCCACCACTTTACAGATTCTTGGATTTAAAAACTGTTCGATCACTTTAATCACCCCGCCTTTACCGGCGGCATCGCGGCCTTCAAAAATAACCGCTACTTTTAATTTTTTGAGTTTAATCCATTCCTGCAACTTCACAAGTTCTATGCCCAACTTATCCAGTTCCTTTTCATAAACCGAATTTTTTAGGCGTTCCGCGTAACTCACTTCTATGTCCCCTTCCGAATTCCGTTTGGAGGATTTTGCGGTTTTAGCAGTTTTTGCAGTTTCCGGTTTTACACTTTTTTCTTTCCCCGCTTTTACTTTGGTGGTTTTTTTTGACTTCTTCATGATTCAAAATTTAGGTTGTTTTTACGTTGCGTGCTATCTTCTATTCCTGGCCTGTTTCAGCCATCAGTTTTTCCAATTGTTTTTGTTTACCCCTGTTGCGCAGATCCTGCGAAGTTTTGGTAAAATACTTGTGTTGTTTCAGAAAAGCGATCTGCATTTTATTCCAGTCCATGAGGTTAATTGCCTTACCATTCGCTCTTAACTCTTCGAACAAGGTGTTGGCAACAGGTAAAAAATCGGCGCGACCCAGATAGTCCAGATCCGCATCTGCCAGAATCTCTTCCAGTTTATTCCGTGGTTTTTGAGGCGTATGCGTGGCAATGATCATTCCGGTAACGATCTTGATTTCTTCCCTCGAATAACCCCACTTCGGTAAAAACTGCCGGGCAAGTTTGGTTCCCGCAATTTCGTTTTCCTCGTAACGTTTAATAAAGCCTGCATCGTGAAACAAGGCCGCTATTTTTATCAACTCTGTTTCTTTATGTCCAATTTTTTCCTTGAGTGCAATGCCAGCTGCCACATCGCACACGTCTTTGGTATGATGTAGTCCATGATAATAGAGGTTTTTAGGCAATTCCTTTTTTAACTTCCGCACTAAAAAGTGTTTTGCCTTCAGGTAACGTTCCGATTCTTTTTCGTTTTCCACGAGGTACATTTTCATTTTTCCTTTTCCCTTGGCCTCTTTTTTACCCCGGTATTTACAATCAAAATACTTTTTGATCTGCTGAAAGGTTTTTTCCGAAACGTTTACCCTACCAGGAATACCACTACTCTCCATACGGGAAGCAATGTTCACAGTATCGCCCCACACATCGTAAATAAATTTTTTAGTGCCTACCACACCAGCTACCAGCGGTCCGGAATGAACACCCAAACGCATTTCCCAGGAAAAATCTTTACTTTTTTTGCGGTTTTCAATAAACTGCGCCATGTCCAGGGCAGCCCTCACTACCTGCACCGCATGAAATTCAGACTGACGCGGTAAGCCGCATACGGCCATGTAAGAATCTCCAATGGTTTTTATTTTTTCGATGCTGTGTTTTTCAGTAATAAAATCAAAAGCCTGGAAAATTTCGTTGAGCTCGTTCACCAGTTTTTTTGGAGAAATCTTGGCAGAAGTCAGCGTAAAATTTTTAAAGTCTGTAAAAAGTACCGTGGCCTCGTCGTAACGCATGGGTGTTGTTGATCCCTTACGTTTTAATTCTTCGGCCAACTCTTCCGGCAGAATGTTATAGAGTAAACGTTCTGATTCATCCTTTTCCGCCCTCAGTTCTTTGGTGCGTTCGTGCACTATGCCTTCCAGGATCTCATTTTGTTTCTCCATGAGTTCCCTGCGTTCTGTTTCCTTACGTAACAATTCCCCTGCCATCCTCTCTTTCTCAATCGCCGTCACAATGATGTTGGTTAAGAGCTGCAAAAAATTAAGGTGTTTAATCAAAGGGCTCACACTTAATTCCTCCACGTTATTGTCCGCCAGCATCAAATACGCCAACGGCTTTTCATCCTGGTACACCGGAATCACAATGTCAAACTCAGCCAGCGCCGATTTCTTCTGAGTATTCAGACTGCTGATCTCCTTGATGTGGATCAGATCGCGGTTGATGTAAATCTTAGCGAGATCGGCCTTTTTAAAACCGTAATATAAAATACATTCCCAACTGTCGTGATAACTGTACAGCGCCAGTTTATCAATACCGAGTTGTTCTTTGAGAAAGGACTTGTATTTCTCGAGGAGTTCCTTTTTTGAAAAATGACTGTTGATGGAATTTGTAATGTCTAGAAGTGCTCCCAACTGGAGCTCCTTAATATGAAGCTTAGCCTGCAAATGACTGACTTTCGAATTACTGATCTCTTCCTTACCTGACTTTAGCATTTTCTTTTCTTCTATTTTAACAGATAGTACTCATTTTTTTAGCTCGCCTGCAAAACATTTAATTCAATATTTGCGAGACGAAGACGGTTAGCGATCACAAAAGCGAGTTTTTCAAAAAATTTTCCGCTGATCTCAGGAAATTGCTGGCTTACTTCGTCAAACTTCTTGCGGGACAATTCGTAGAGTACTACTTCGTCGCCGGCAAAGGCGTCGGCCGAGCGTTTACGCCGGTCGAGAAAAGCCAGATCCCCGAAAAAATCTCCTTTGGAAATGGTGGCCAGATGATGTGAACCACCTGCAGGGAGGGACAGCACTATTTTTACATTTCCCTTTTTTACAAAGTAAATCTCATCACTCTCTTCGTTCATCTTAAAAATAGTTTCTGTCTTTTTGTAAGATTTTTCCACCAGGCAGGAAGCAAAGGTCATCAAGGCCTTGTCTGAAAAATTAGCAAAGAGCTCAATCTCTTTGAGTAACAATACACGGTCATCGTCCACCACCTGAGCTTCCAGCAAAATCTCATCCTCCACCCACTCCAGTGCAAAATCGAGGTTATCAAAAAATTTCAGGTTCTCGGTCTGACTAAGTCCAAGGTTTTGCAAATACTCCTTCACGTTTTGCCCGGACGGTAAACTCATGGGTACGGAGGTAAAAATCAAGTATCCCTTTTGTTCTTTGATCCGTCCCAAAATTTGTTTGATGCGGTTAGCTGCGGTGTAATCTACCGACTGCACACGGCGCATATCCAGCAGCACATAGCGCGAATCAGATAAATTAGGTTCTATTTCACTGAGCAACTGATCTGCCGTTCCAAAAAACAATTGGCCCTGCAGTTCCACAATAATGGTTTGTTTACCTTTTTCATTTAAAATGGCACGTTCTGCGAGAACACGGCTTTTTTTAGAATACACCTGATTTCCAAAAACTTTACGGTGAATCACCGAAGAACGCATTTGTTCACGTAAAAACAGTATGATGGCCAGAAGAATGCCAATGCCTGCAGCGGCGATTAAACTCAGGGCAACCGCGGAAATAATTACCCCCAGCATCACGAAAAAATCAAAGGCAGTAGATTTATGTTTGAGTAAAGACACGGTTTTAAAGTCCACCATACGAATAGCTACCACGATGAGAATCCCTGCCAGAGCGGCAATAGGAATCCAGGCCACCAGTTTACCAAAAAGTAAAAGCACCAACAGAGCGGTAATTCCAAAAACAAGTCCCGAGCGTTTGGAGTTTCCGCCGCTGTTCACGTTCACCAAAGTAGCACCCATGGTTCCCGCGCCGGGAATACCGCAGAACAAGGCCGAACCGATGTTTCCCATGCCCTGCCCTACTAACTCTTTATTGGAATTGTGACGCGTAAAGGTAATCGCATCGAGCACCACGCAGGTTTTTAAAGTATCAATGGACAAGAGCACAGAAAGGGTTAAAGCCGGGATAACAATTAAACCCAGTTGTGAAAAACTAACCGTAGAGGCCATGGACCATTGACGCGAAAACACATCCCCCAGATCGGACACAGAGGCATGAATGGGTCCGATGATAAACGCGTTCCCTTCCAGACTTAACATGGCCGGGTTTATAAAAGAAATAACAAAATAGGAGGCCACTCCCGCAATTAATGCAATGATTGCAGCCGGTACAGCCTTAATGATTTTAGGAGCCAGAAACATTACGGTGATGGTGACCAAACCCACGGCAATACTTTCCCATTTCCAGTCGCCGGGAGATCCAAGACCGGCCAGTAATTTGACATCCTTAGGCAAGCCTAATAATTTGGGTACCTGACCAATAAAAATTAAAAGCCCGACACCACTCAAATAACCAGCTACCACCGGGTAAGGAATGTACTTGATAAACGCCCCGCCTTTAATTTTTCCCAATAAGATCTGAACGGCGCCCACAATAAGACTGATGAGCATGATGTAAACCGGAACCAGGTCTGGCGTAACCGTTCCTTTTTTAAAAGCTTCCGCCACAAACACCGAAAGAACTGCAGCCGCCGGAGCACAGGGCGCAGAGATCAGGCTTTTGGTGCCTCCAAAGACAGAGGCAAGTAAACCAATGACTATGGTTCCCATGATGCCACCGATAGCGGCGCGTCCTGAAAATTCAGACCCCAGAGGCGCATAGATTAACAGACCAAAAGCAATGGCGGAGGGGAGCGCCACAAGCATGGCTGCTGTTCCACCAAACACATCGCCGAGCAAATTCGCGGAAGAGTTCTTTTTTACTGAAGTTTTATCCATAGCATTCATTTTATTTCCTTTATTAAAACTAAGAACAAAAAAGGAATGTTGGTACGAAACTTGAACAATTTAATTGAAGTACGTTAAGAGTTCCCTGAGAAGGTCGGGAACGGTACAATTACATAACAAGATTACGACATTGTACGTAAAAGAGCCATGACAAAAATCATCTTATAAAAGGCTTGTGGTCAGTAAAGAGCCGTTAGAATATGTTTTGGTTTCGACACTTGTGTTAAGTTTTTTGACTTTCCTTGTTGGTGAAAACACCAATAAGGGCAGTAAAATTAAAGCACTCTAAAAAAGAAGCATCACAAACAACACGCATTTCGCCATTAGATTTTCTTTGAGAATAGGTTTGTATTCGGGTTGAATATCTTTTACCCAACCGATGGTATAGACCGTATAATTACCGAGGTAGTATGTGTTGCAATCGTAATTCTTCGCAATGGCTCCGTTCATTATTTCCTGTTTCATTTCTTTTTTTACGATCCTTCTTCTTTTGCCAAACCAGAAAAGATGGGTGTATAAATCGGGTGCGCCCAGATGATGCATACTTTCGTGTGCAATCGTCTCTGACTTGTTACTCCCGATAAATGCCTCGCCGCCACTGTAAAAACCCAGGACTTTACTCCTTCTCACTTTTAACAAATGCACCACGATCAATTGATCCTTTGGCCTGTTGTATAATTTATGTTCATTCCGTCCGAATTTACGGGCAATGGCTGTATCTTTTATTTGCCTGGAAATAGAATCAAACAAAGCCGCCCTCCAGTTAACAAGTTCTGTCTTTTCCTTTTCCCCTTTTTTCTTTTTATGGGTAATAATTCTAAAATAACTTTTCCGGGTAAGTACATCAATGCTCCTGGCCGGGAGTTTATGAATAAATGTCTCCTTCAGGCTTGTATCTTTGTTCTTAACCCAGTGTTCCCTGAAAACCAGGTGCTGATTGTTTCTGGCTGCCTCTCTGCTGATCCAGTGAAAGGCTTTTGAAGACTCCCTTTTAAAACTATTACTCGTCAGTGTGTCCGCAACCTGTTTGGAATTGCGGGACACGATCACATGGTACACGTTCACCGTATCGTGTATAGGATCGTGGGTGACCTGCACCGGAAGCTTAACAAAAAAACAGGACTGTAAAACCAAAGGCAGCGCGAAGAGCAAAACACATTTTATGCCGGGCAATGGATTCACAGTTTAAATATAAGGTTATTTGACAATTCCCGGTCGCGGCTGTGGTTAGATAATAGATCGGTGAAAGTAGGAGAGTCCTGAAAAAATCATCTCACTTTCCTTGTTGGTGAAAACACCAACAAGGGCAGTAATAGTTTAATTCCCCACTCAGGTAAGTACTGTTCCCTGAATGATCACAGAGCTTCGGATAGATCGTTCTTTCAGGTGCAAAAAGTTCTTTCGTTCCTTGTCTTTCATAAAACGCTGAAAATCTTCTGCTGTTTCGAATTCCACCAAATGAATTTCGTAGGGTTTTTCCTCCTGACTTTCAATAAAACTATTTTCTGTGGGACGGATCCGAAACAAAAGTCTTCCCCTGTATTTTGAAACGATGGGAATGGCCAGACTTTCGAATTCATCAAAAACCTGTTCCTGTCCTTCCACAAGATAGATGAGTTGGGTAATGTAGAGCATGGTTCTTTGTTTAGTAAAACTTTGTTTAGCTTTTATTCTTTTCCTTTAAATATTCTTTCTGAAGTATCGAAAACACAAGTGAGTCTTCGTATTTTTCACCAACCAGGTAATGTTCCCGCAACTCACCTTCTTTCACAAAACCGTACTTTTCCATCAGGCGCAACGAAGGCGTATTCGTGGAGCCAACCAATGCCTCCATCCTATGCAAATTTAGCTGTGTAAAGCCATAGTCCATCACCGCGCCAAGGGCCTCTGTCATAAATCCCTTTCGTTTATAGTTTTCGTCAGACAGGTTGTAACCTATTTCCGCCCGTCTGTGATCCACATTCCAGTTGTGAATACCGCAACGTCCAATAATCAGACCTGTGCTTTTATCACTGAGCAAAAAGAGCAAAAACCTGCGGTTGTAGCTGGCATAGCCATTCCTTTGTTTGTAGGCTTCCAGTTCATACTCTTCGTCTGAACGGTGCCCAAGCATTTTTTTTATTTCCGTCTTGGAAAAATTCTCAAAGAGAACGGTCATGTCCTCAGGACTTAGTCCTTTCAGCAGAAGTCTTTTGGTTTCAAGTACTATAAAATTCATAACAGTGCATCCTTTCAGAATTCCAAGGCCGTTTCGTTAAAAAATAACAGTTCTCCGTTAAGCGCTCAGAAATTCCCGGGTTAATTTATAAATGTAATTATAGCCTGGCTATTTTTCGCAGCGTCAGCAAAAACCTGTTGAAGCACTTTAAAATACTCGTTCAGATAGTCAAAAGCTTGATCGCCCTCGTCCCAGATTGTTGGATAGATCTCCAATTCGGTCATTTTATCCGCGTCGAAGTTTCTCCTTAATTCCTCCTCCGTAATTTTCGACAGCTGAACATTAAACTCTGACACTTGCGCGGGACTGAGATAATTTGCAGGACCGTAGCCCATATCCTGATCCTCATCTATTAACTGTCCGCTAAACAAAACACCTGCAAGGGGATGGTTTAAATTGTCGATGCCCTGACCAGTAAGCAAAAATAAAATTCCACCCCAGGCTTTCTCTATGTCCGTCAGATTTTTGTCTTCGGTGACCTCCTCGCTGTAGATCCTGTCTTCAAGGGCCGAGCTGTTCTTTTTGTAGGCTTCAAGTTCGTCATTTGAAACCCGAAGCAGGTTTGCTATCATACTCATATTTCCAATTTAGTATTATCAGGTTGTGCCGTGATCTTTATTAATAATGATATATAACTGTTTTCACTCTTGCGAAATGGTGGGAGTTAACATCCTGCGTACACCCTTACAAATGCTTATAGCGAAGATAAATGATTTTTTGAGAGCTGCAAAAACTGCCTAAGTCAGCGCAGCAATTATCCCAGCCCTGATGGTAACCGATTCTGTCCGATAGCATGTAGGCAATGTTAGCGACTGACTATATTTCAATTACCCTTTTGTTTATCTTGGTCGATAGGGTGTCAAAAGGTAGTTTATTTATATTTAATACTGTTATTCTTTCAGTTATTGTGTCATATTTTGCTTCCGGAAGAATTGCCCATTCACTGGATGTCTTTTCAGAAATTTCAATTTGCTCGTTCGAGATAAATTTGAAATTCAGGGAGTACAGAGTAATAT
>CAZMHW010000082.1:9873-11016 GCA_964566105.1 uncultured Akkermansia sp. | reverse complement strand
GTGCAGATGTCATTAACCCTATATCAGAAGACACTGTCCCTGCGCCAAACAATCCCTATGCTTTATCAAAGAAAATGGCAGAAGATGTTTGCAGATTTTATTCTGAATATTATCATGTTAATTGCAGCATATTGCGCCCATTTAATGTATACGGAGCCGGGCAGGGCGAGCATTTTCTTATTCCAAGTATCATAAGACAACTCAAAGAGTCAAAAGAAATCAAGGTGAAAGATCTGGAACCTAAGCGGGATTACATTCATATCAACGACCTGGTAGACTGCTTATCACAAACAATTAGTTTACAAGGTTTTGCCATTTTAAATGTAGGTTCAGGAAAGTCTTATTCTGTAAAAGAAGTAATAGACATGTTAATGAAAATATTTGGTGTCAATCTTCCGATTCATTCTGAAAATAATATAAGAAGAAATGAAATATCAGATACCATTGCTGACATTTCTCGTGCAAATATGATTCTTGGTTGGCAGCCTAAGATTAATTTGGAGCAGGGCCTTCGTCTAACTTTGGGTTAATACGATCATTGCCTTTAGTTTATGTTTTTTTAATCTTCTAATTTCCTATATTACCAATTACATAAACAGAAGATTAAATTCAGGAATTGTTTTTATATTAAGAAAGAATCAGATTTTAATGATAAATTAATGAAGAATATTTGGGAAATTTTTATTAATGCAGGAGAGGTTGATAAAACCATCGTTGATATTTATAATAGGGTCCCAAATGTATTTTACAAACACAATATTTTAGAGCCAACAGTTTCAAATTATTTATTTGATAAAGGGTTTCTTCCTGAATATCCTGGCAATAAAAAATTTGCGGTGGCGATTTCCCACGATATTGACAGTCTTTCAAGTGATGACATTGACCTTATTAAAGTCGAGCATTTTGGAGGCGTAAAAAGCGCTTTGAAGGTGCTTAAAAATGAAGTTGTGAATTCATATAGAATAAAGAAATCAAAACAAGCAAAGCACTATATCCAAAATGGCATGCGTGATCTTGCGGAAATTTCAAGTTTATTTAATATCCCATCTAGTTTTTACTTCTTGTCGCTGTTACCTGGCGAGCAAGATTTTAATTACCGAGTGGAGAGTATAAAACATGTATTTGACTTAGTAAAAACAATCG
>CAZMHW010000082.1:5380-9863 GCA_964566105.1 uncultured Akkermansia sp. | reverse complement strand
GGTTTGCATGGAGGACACGAAGCATATGCATCGGCAAAAAAAATTGAGCAGGAAAAAAAGATGTTAGAAAGGGCCTGTAATTTATCGGTAAAAGGTTATAGAAATCATTATTTGCGATTTGACAGAAATGTTACTTGGAACGTACTTGAAGAATGTGATTTTTTATACGATACAACCTACGGGGACGCTTATTCACCGGGATTCAGAAATGGCATGTGTTACCCTTTTCAACCATACGATATTTCTCACAGTTCTTTTTTAGATATAATAGAATTGCCTTTGGTCTATATGGACGACTCACCTAAAGAGTATCTATTCTTAGACGATGAAAACGCTTGGCGACTATTTTGTGATTTAGTTGAGAAAGTTAGAAAAGTTAATGGAGTCTTTACTTTACTTTGGCATAATACGAATCTTGACCCAAAAGGAATTGAGTTTTATAAACGGGCGATAAGTCATTTAAAAGAATTAGATCCATGGTTTGCTACTGGCCAACAAATTGTTGAGCATTATAAGAGTAAGAACTACTTTGAAAATATTAATAATATTTTAATTGATACAAAAAATGAAAGAGTACAATTATAATGAATTAGCTGCACAAGATATTGTGCTTTATCTTCAAAAATCCATTCGTGCAAGTTTCAATAACAGAGAATTTGATTGGGAGTTTAATACTTTTAAAGATGGGGTTGTATTTAAGCTATACAAGGACGGTGAACGTATTGTTGCTAGTCAAGCAATGTTACCTGCAAAGCTCGTTGTTAATTCAGTTGCTGTTAATACTTCTAAAAGTGAGAGCAGTTATTTGAATAAAGATTATAGGGGCGCAAATCATTTTGAGAACTTGTATTTTTCAGTAATAGCTGATACAAAAAAGACGGGTTCTCAAATAATATGGGGATTTACTCCTGCAGTAAAAGTATGGAAAACAAAATTAAATTTCGAGCTGGTATTGGATAATATCAGTGAAGCAATTATTACCTTTTCAAAATACCCATCAAATTCCTATTTAAAAAAGTATATAAATAACAAGTTCGTCCAATTTTCAAAAATTGTTTTGTTTTCGGTTTTACGGTTAGTGGAAAGTACGCCTAAATATAATTTAATACAAAATAAGTATATTGTATCCCATCTATTTCCAGACTTCCTTGTATTGAAGGAATTTCAAAAGAAAATGGCTAAAAAACACAAATTGCAAGTTTATTTAGATTTAAATGAACAGTATGTAAATTGGAGAATAAAAAATAACCCGCTCCTTGATTACAAAAGTTGTTTTTTTTACAAGAATGATAGTCTGTTAGGTTATGTTTTATTTTCAATTTATGAAGGGCGATTGTCAGTTGCAGACCTTTCATTTCTTGACATAGAATTGGGAGAGTATATAATGTCTCATACAATTAATCAATATAGAAGTGAGATTAATTCAATTTATTATTTCGGCAATGATGATTCTGAATATGGTCAAAAAATATTTGATCTCTTTAAGAAACTTAAAGCTAAAGTCAATAAATCAAGCTGGGCAAATACAGTAATAAAAGACATTTCAGAGGACCTGAAATATAAGTCTAGCTTTGAAACTACAGGTTGGTACATTAATGGTTTGTGGACGGAAGGATATAATGTTTGATTATTAATAATTGTATTAGTAAACCGATTTATATTAAGATTAAAAATCTAGTTTTCGAATTAAATTTTGATGCAATTTTGAATTAAAGAAGTTCATTCTCTTATTCAAGTAAAAAAATATAGAATACTTATAATAAATAATTTATGTGTGGAATATTTGGTATCATAGCGCCTGAAGCTGTGAATAAGAAAGATCTAAAGTTGTTGGCAAAACATGCGCAACAAAGAGGGAAGGATTCAAGCGGTTTGATTTTTACAAAGGATGATCAATATCATATTTATAGAGCAGATTATAGCATTGACAAACTCTTAAATAAAGTCAAACCTTACGCTTCACCTATTGTTTTAGGTCATAGCAGATTGATCACAAATGGCCTTTCTGATAACCAGCCTGTTGTAAGAGAGGATGTTTTTGTACTCCACAATGGAATCATTGTTAACGATGAAGAAATTTGGAAAACACTCAGCATAGTGAGGAATTATCAAATTGATTCAGAAATTCTAGCGGCTCTCACTTTGGAGCATTTAAAAAATGGTTTTGATCTAAACAAATTGGCGGAGGTGATTATGAAGACATGCACCGGTGTTGTTTCTTGTGCAATTCTCATACAAAACCTCGGCAAAATCATTTTAATTTCCAATAATGGCAGTCTTTACACCGGATTAAAAGAAGGGGCTATGTATTTTGCTTCTGAAAACTACGCCCTAACACTGATAGGATGCGAAAATATTGCTCAGATCCATCGCTCCTTTAAAATTATTGATATACCGGTTCCCGGCAATTTGAAATGGAATTTAAATGATTTTAAAGTTCGTACAGAAAATTTAATCCCGGAATTTAATTACAATAAAGAGCAAGAGGCATTATTGGTTTACAAAAGGCATCACCTAAAGCGGTGCACAAAATGTATACTGCCTGAAACAATGCCCTACATTCGTTTTAATGAGCAAGGAGTTTGCAATTATTGCCTTAACTATAAATTACGCAACAGTCCAAAGCCAAAGGAAGACTTGATGAAGCTCATAGAGCCATATAGGAAAAAAAGCGGGCTAGAATGTATTGTGCCTTTCTCAGGCGGCAGGGATAGCTGTTATGGTTTACATTTAATTGTAAACGAAATGAAGCTTCGGCCGGTCACTTACACATATGACTGGGGAATGGTGACTGATTTAGGTAGAAGAAATATCAGTAGAATGTGTGCTGAATTGGGTGTTGAAAATATTATTGTAGCAGCGGATATATCACTCAAAAGAAAAAATATCAGAATGAATTTAGAAGCCTGGCTAAAATCCCCTAATTTGGGAATGATGGCTATGTTGACTGCCGGCGATAAACATTTCTTTCGATTTGCAGAGGAAATGAAAAAACAAACGGGCATTGAGTTGAATTTGTGGGGCATTAATCCATTAGAGGTAACGCATTTTAAAACAGGTTTTTTGGGAATTAAACCCGATTTTGAAGAAGATCGTGTATACAGTCATGGTGCCATGAAGCAATTGCGTTATCATCTTAAACGTTTTCTCGCCATGATGGATAGTCCGGGATATTTTAATTCCTCACTTTGGGATACTTTATCCGGCGAGTATTATAGAAGTTTTAATAAAAAGAAAGACTATTATCACATTTTTGATTATTGGCGCTGGGATGAGGAGCAGGTAAATGAGACCTTGATCAATCAGTATGGTTGGGAATTGGCTGTAGACACGAGCACTACGTGGAGAATTGGTGATGGCACTGCTGCGTTTTATAATTATGTGTATTATACCGTTGCGGGATTTACGGAACACGACACCTTTCGAAGTAACCAGATCCGTGAGGGACAGATAACAAGAGAGAGGGCCATGACCCTGGTTGAAGATGAAAATCAACCCAGATATCAAAACATACGATGGTATCTTGACACGTTAGGAATGGATTTTGAGAGGGTGATTAAAATAGTTAACAGCATCCCAAAATTATTTAAAGAATAGCTAGGGCATTTTTGATAGTCATTGCGAAGCTGCTTAAAGGGTCAAAATACAGAATTAAAATCGAATTCAAGGTAAAAAAAGTACTTACGCAATGTAAAATTTGGTTCAAAATATTTAACCTTGTCTGTAAATTATTTTGTCAGAAAATGAAAACTAGTGAAACTTAAGATATGAGAATTTTGTATATTACTCTCTTTGCAGAACCCATTAACTTAGTACCTACACTAAGAACGAACGCATTCATTAATTACCTTCCTGAATTTGGAATTGAGATTGATGTATTGACAAGATATTACGATGCAAATGCAAGATCCATCAATGACTTCAATATAACATTTTCAAAAATTGAAGACCAGATAACCCTCCCTTTCACAAAAGGCAATATTGTTTATACGGGATTTTCACAGAACGAAAAGGAAATAAACCGTTTCCAAAAACTTCCATTTGGACTTAATATTCTATATAGTTTTAATAAAAAGGATATTTACCATGCTGGATGGACCTCTCATGCAATTAGGGCTTATGACCAATTGCTTAAAAAGAATCACTATGATTTTATTGTAGCATCGTATAGTCCCATAATTACTTTACATATAGCCTCCTTGCTCTCAAAAAAATACCGAATTCCGTGGATAGCTGAATTTCGTGATCCCTACACCGATAGTTCCCTTGAAAGTAAAAAAGCCAGTATTATTAAGATAGCTAATGTGAATCGTATACTAAAAAGTAGCTCTGGTGTTATATCTGTCTGCGAACCTATCAATGAGATTGTTAATACAAATGGCACTTCTTATATCCGTAACCTACCTAAGACGGTTGTTAACAATGGAGTAGATAGCATGGTTGAAGAGAAAATGGACTTAAAAGACCTTGAAGTTTACGATGA
>CAZMHW010000082.1:0-5370 GCA_964566105.1 uncultured Akkermansia sp. | reverse complement strand
GTATTACTGCACACAGGCACTATCTATCAGGGTCAAAATATTAAATTCTTTATTGAATTTATTGAAAAATTCAATGCAAAGTGCCCTACTATTCCACTCGCGCTTGTCTGTGTAGGTCTCAATGAAAAAGAACTGGATAAAAACACTCTTGCAAGTCCTGCTATTCGAATTCTTAAAAAAGTGAGCTTGTCTTCTTCCCTTCATATTCAAAAGTTAGCTGATGCATTGGTGCTCCCAACCTGGGTAATAAAAGTATATTCTGGCTTCGCTGCTAAGGTGTTTGAATACATTCATTCGGGGAATCAAGTGTTGTGCAGTCCCGGACCGACAAAGGATCTGGAAGAGTTTTTATTACATTTTGAAAATGTATTTATAGCCAACGATTTTCGTTCTATGGAATTACATGTTCTTAAACTTATCGAACAAAAATCTTCCAGGGTTAT
Source organism: uncultured Akkermansia sp. (assembly GCA_964566105.1). Classification (GTDB taxonomy): domain Bacteria; phylum Bacteroidota; class Bacteroidia; order B-17B0; family Aurantibacillaceae; genus Aurantibacillus. The sequence goes on along the minus strand of CAZMHW010000082.1, from coordinate 4,927 downwards.
TGAAAAAAATAACTCACCTATGCTGTTCAGAAAGTACTGGATTGAAAAAATGGCTGGTTTTTTAAAGTTGTTGAATAAAAGTAGACAGCAAAAAGCAGTAATAGACTAATATCTTATAAAATTAAACTATATCCCCACATCATTTTTGACTAAACAACTTTAATTAACAAAATACTATGATCGACACAAAACCAACAGAAGGTAAAGGTGTTCGGAAACTGGGACTTAAAGACCAAGCTCCGGATTGCGAAATAATTATTAATAAGCAATTATATGATCTGAAGGAACTGGTAAAAGGGAAGAATGTTGTTGATATTGGCTGCGGTTATGGAAGAAACAGAGTAATTGTTGAAAACGCAGGTGGAACTTGGACTGGTGTTGAACCTTTTGAGGGCGGTGCACATACTGTGGTTGGAGACGCTGAAAATTTACCATTTAAAGACAACACATTTGATGTCGCAATTATGGATGCTGTACTCGAACACATTCCAGATGTTGGAAAGGCGTTTTCGGAGGTGGCAAGGGTGCTTAAGCCTGGAGGGATTTTTATTGGCTATGTAGCATTTATGGAATGTTTTCATGAAATTTCATATTCGCATTTATCATTCAAGGCTTTGGAACACTACGCGAAAATTAACAGTATGAAACTTGAGCAAATATCAGGGGGCTCTGGCTTTGGAATATCATATCATTTGGGTGTGCTTTTTTATCCTCTGCCTTTTGATTTGGCTCAAAAATTCATTTCCTTTTGTATCCGGAGAATATTTCGTTTTAAGTCTCGTTTGGCCTATTTAGGCCTACGAATAAAAAGAAAATTTAATCATACCGAAGCAAAAGAAATGTCACTCTTGTATTATAAAGTTGAATGTTTAAGGCAGTCCTATGGATTCAGTTATATCATCAGAAAAAATCAGAACAGTTCAGTTCATTAGTCGAATTAGTTCGCCTGAATTAATAAATCGTTTGTATAACAGTTTTACCAGCTATTAGCGAACACTGTTCTCATCTCTGTTATAATAAACTCTACCTGCCCTTTACTATTTAACCTTATATTTAAGGTAATTATTGGCTTATTCGGAATTTCCCAGCCCTTTTTTACTGGATTTTTTGCTACTTTTAGAATCGTTTCATTTATTTTTTTCTAGCATAAACTGAAATATTTTTCGTTTTTGTATAAGACAGCCCCATTATAATAAACTGTTAAAACAATTAAAACAATCGCTTAAGTAAAATGGAAAAACTTTATGTTCAATATGGCTGTGGCTTATCCGCCCCAAAAGAATGGCAAAACTTCGATGCCTCGCCGACTCTTCGTTTACAAAGATTGCCAATTTTTGGCGCGTTGTTAAAAAAACAACTTAATGTAGTCTTTCCAAAAGAGGTTCGCTATGGCGATATAGTAAAAGGACTCCCACTGAAGGAAAATTCATGCTCGGGAATTTATTGTTCTCACGTGTTAGAACATCTTGCCTTAAAAGATTTCAGAACAGCCCTTATAAACACCTATAAAATATTAAAGCCAGGAGGCGTTTTCAGATGTCTCGTGCCCGATTTGGAAATAATAGTAAAGGATTATTTGAGTTCTTTGGAATCAAGACCCGAAACGGCAAGTATAGACTTTATTGGAGCCGGGAGCATATTAGGTGTTTTGGAACGCCCAAAAGGCTTAAAAGGCATTGTTACAGCCGTTATGGGAAACTCCCACCATCTGTGGATGTGGGATCACTATTCCCTAAAGAATGAATTATCAAATGCCGGTTTTATAAATATCAGAAAAGCTACATTCAACGATTCCGAGATCACGGAATTTAAATTGGTAGAAGATATTACGAGATTCGAAAATGCGGTTGTATATGAGTGTTCAAAATAATTAGTTCACCAAAACAGACTGGACAATCCCTCACATATTACTGACTTAAAATATTACTTGATTGTAATTGCAATTTATATTTCGGTATTCATTAATTCAATTGTATTTTTCACCCAGCCTTTCGAATTTTACCTTGGTTATCTGATTTACCTGGTGCTTTTGCCCATTTTCTTATTGCGATATCGGGTAAATGCTAATTTATTAGGGATTTTTTCTATTCTCATAATAACCGGCATCATAAATATTTTTTTGAAAAACGATACCCCGATTTTGTTTTTTAAGGTTATCACGGGGTTGATGTTGTCTTACTTTTTCTATTATTATGTGGTTCTTGAATTTAAATTTAATATCGAACAGTTATTTATCTGGTATTTAAAAGGGGCATATATTGTTTCCATAATCGGATTATTTCAGTTTATTTCTTTTCAAATTGGGTTTGAAGCAGGGTATAATTTCAAGTGGATTTTTAATAAATGGGGCTTTGTGCCCGGCGGAAACTTTGGCATTCGGGTGAATTCAGTTTTTGGGGAACCCACTTATTTAGCAGCAACCCTGGCAGCCGCCTTTTTTGTCGCCGTGTATAACCTCATTAGAAAGGAAACTTATTACTATTCCCGGCTAAAAAGTATCGTAATTATTGTCGTGTATCTTTTGTCCTTTTCGGGAGTTGGACAAAGTGGTATTTTTATCACCTTTTTACTTCTTGCCATTAGTTTTGGCCTCGCGCGTTATATTGTAATAATTGTACCATTAGTAATTATCCTGTTTAATGTTTTGTACACGAATGTGGTGGAGTTTCGCGATAGATATGACAGCCTGACAGGGCTTTTTAACGGCCAGGAATTTAAATTAGGTGAAACGCATGGATCTTCCTTTATACTCTACAACAATTACGTTGTAACAAAAGAAAATTTTAAAAGTAATTTTATGTTTGGAGGGGGTATAGGCTCACACCCGGTTGCATTTGCAAAATACTCACTCGCTAATCATTTCAAAATCTCAGGATTTAACAGTAACTCGGCCGACGCTAATTCGATGCTTTTACGGTTAATCTCTGAAACGGGACTTTTTGGGACTGGTGTCTTTTTATTTATTGTTTTTTCTTGTTATGTCCGAAGGGATGAAAATCACGACACCTCACACTGGCTTATCTCGAACGCTATTTTAGTTATGATTTTACTAAACTTATTTCGTCAAGGCCATTACTTTATTAATGGATTCCCGTTTTTTGTCATTCTGTATTATTATAACTCCGTTTCATACAAGTTATATTTAACCACAAATAAAACGCTTTACGAACATACATTTGAAACTAAATAAATTTAATACGAATAAGCTGCCTCAAAATTTCCGCTTTCGAATTGACTTTTTGTTTTCGGCTTCAGAAAATACTTATTTCTTGGTTTACGTTTGCATTAAGGGTCTATTTTTCTACCATTAACATAAACTGCCGTTAATTTTTATAGCCGTGACCCTTACCATAGCCATAGCCGTAACCATAGCCATAACTATAGCCATAGCCTTGGTAATAATAACGTCGGCTTGAACCCACCACTCCGTTTAAAATAAGAAGCACATTCTTTAAATTATTGGATTGAATAACCTCATCCAAAAAATTAATTACTTTTTTATTACTGGTGAGTGTATTCAGCACAAAAATGGCAGCGTCCACACTCTGAATCAGGTAGATTGAATCGGACAAAAGTCCCGCAGGAGGAGTATCAATAATCACATAATCAAACTCTGCCTTGGCCCTGCTAATAATCTCCCGCATTTTATCTGACAACACAAAGTCAGACGGATTAGGAGGTACAGGCCCTGAATAAATACAAAAAAGATTTGGGACATGGGTTTCTGAAACAATTTCCTCGAAACTGTGTTGCCCGGTGATACAAGTAGTTATACCTTTTGACTGTGCCTGCAAACCAAAACGTCTGTAAATTCGAGGCTTATGAAGATCCAGCTCAATAATTACCGTTCTTTTGCCGCTTTTGGCTAAAATGGCTGCCAGGTTTACCGAAGTGAATGTTTTACCCTCACCCGGAAGAAAAGAGGTAACAAGATAGGTCTTTGCATCCGTTTCAACATTGGCGTATTGCAAATTCGTTCTAAGGTTCCTGAAAGCTTCGGAAATGTGAGAGTTGGGGCTCTGTTCCACTATGATGCCTTCATTTTCTGCATTTTTCACAAATGGAAGCACCCCAATCAGGGGTAATTCCGTCATTTCCTTCAACTGTTCTACCGTTTTTATTTTAGTAAAGAAAAAGGCTCTTAGAAAGATAATCAAAACAGAAATAATTAAGCCGATCGAAAAAAACTGTTTCTGGATCTTTGGTTTATCCGGTGAATCCACTCCTGCATAACGTGGCACCTCCACAATCTTAACATCAGGTACTATACTTGCCCTTGCAATTTTGGTACTGGCCTTCTTCTCGAGTAAGAAATTATGCAACTGTTCACTCACATTGGCCTGACGCTGAATATTCAAAACATCGCGTTGTTTACCAGGGATTAATTTTGCCTGGTTAATATAATCCAGAATTTCTTTGTCCAGGCTTTGTATTTGTTGACTGGCGGCTTTACGGGTGTTGGCAATGTAGATCAATAAATCTTGTTTTGTTTTCTTAATGCTTGCTTTGAGGTCTGCTACCAAAGGGTTTGTTTCCTTGGCAACATTGTAGGTTTTATTAAGTTCAATTTGTTTGGTGTACAGATCGTTGACCGCCTGGATCATAAAACCACCTTTTTCAATGATAAACACACTGGGAGGTAAAAATTGTGGGTCTTTATCTTCGATAATATATTTCTCAAGATCATTCAGGGCACTCACCTGTAATTGCATTTGCGATTTTTGCCCGTCGTAATTCCCTATTTTAGTTAAAAAATCCTCCTGCTGCCATTCGAGATCAATAATGTTTTTCTTCTCCTTGTAGTTCTGCATGGTATCCTCAATGCTTTTCAAGGAATAAGTGATCTCGTTCAATTGCCTGTCAATATAAGCAACAGTGCGTTCATTGAGTTCGTATTTAGACTTTAACTTACTTTCTGCATATACGG
>CAZMHW010000081.1:0-11033 GCA_964566105.1 uncultured Akkermansia sp. | reverse complement strand
ATTAGGGGTTGCCCGAATTTATTTCCAAAATCAGATGCTCCGTTCGAGGCTTTAATAAGAATGTCCATTGGTGTTTGGTACAACCACTTTCTTTCTTTCATTCCTTCTTCCCACTGCCTGCCTTTTTCAAGACGTGAATAAGAAGTCATATATACCGCTGTTCCTGCCAGAGGCAAAGAGCCCTGGCCACCTGCCAAACGGTCGCGAATCTCGCCACCAGAACCAGTAGCCGCTCCGTTAAAAGGTTCAACGGTAGTCGGAAAATTATGCGTTTCAGCTTTTAATGAAAGTACCGATTCAAATTCCTTTTCTTCGTAGAAATCCGGTTTATCGGGGCTTTTAGGAGCAAACTGTACTAACTTCGGACCTTTTATAAAGGCTACGTTATCTTTATAAGCCGAAACAATATCATTGGGATTTGTTTCAGATGTTTTCTTAATTAATTTAAATAAAGAAGTGGGTTTCGTTTCACCATCAATTACAAAAGTGCCATTAAAAATTTTGTGGCGGCAGTGCTCTGAATTGGCCTGGGAAAAAGCGAAAATTTCGGAATCTGTTAATTTACGGGCCAATTTATTGGACAAATTATTGAGATACTCCACTTCTTCCACACTCAGAGCCAGTCCTTCAGATTTGTTGTAAGCCGCTATATCAGTAATATCCAGAATAGGTTCCGGTTTTACATTGATCGTATAAATTTCCTGATTTAGCTCGCTGTACTTTTGCGAAAGCATGGGATCAAAAGAGGTAAAACCTGAAGGCACTTTTTCAAATTCCTCAATACGGATAATGCCCTTAATACCCATGTTCTGAGTAATTTCCACGGCATTGGTACTCCAGGGAGTTATCATCGCAGCACGTGGCCCTACAAAGAAATCATTTAATACAGATTTCTCAATTTTGTGGGCCGCGCCAAAAAGCCAGTATAATTTCTGAATATCTTCTGATGAAATAGCGTTATGAGTTTGAACAGCAAAAACGGTGTTGGATTGGTTTCCGAAGAAATGAATCATTTTAGAGTGTTGAATGGTGATTAATTTGAAGGCACAAAGTTAATTGAATTCAACGAATAAGCCAATTTCAGGAGCTGTATTCAACGCAATGATATTCACAGAATAAAAACAACTTCCTTCATTTAAATAATTTCATTCTCCGAAAAAAAATGTTTTATAACCTCTTATTAATCAAGTGTTTATAAACACAAAGAAAAGGCGACTATTTCTGAATCTGGTAATACTTATTTCTCAAGCGAAATGCAGCATTTACCAACAAAATCAGGGCGGGTACTTCCACCAGGGGCCCCACTACCCCTGCAAAAGCCTGACCTGAATTGATACCAAAAACCCCTATGGATACTGCAATGGCCAGCTCAAAATTGTTACCGGAAGCGGTAAACGAAAGGGCTGCATTGTCTTCATAAGTGGCGCCCGACAGTTTCCCGACAAAAAACATAAGGGTGAACATGATGGCAAAATAAATCACCAGAGGGATAGCAATTTTTACCACATCAAAAGGAATAGAAACAATCATATTGCCTTTCAGACTGAACATTACCACAATGGTAAACAACAGAGCTATAAGGGTAAGTGGTGAAATAAAAGGGATGTATTTTTTAATGAACCAATCTTCTCCTTTTATTCTGATTAATACAAAACGGCTCAAAACGGCCGCCACAAATGGTATTCCCAGGTAAACCCCAACTGTTTTGGCTATTTCCAGAATAGTAATGTCAATGGTGAGCGCTTTTATTCCAAACAAAGGCAACATGATTTCAAGGTAAAAATACGCGTACACGCTAAAAAAGAATACCTGGAGCAGACTATTAATGCCTATCAATCCGGCCACCAATTCCCGGTTACCTTCAGCCAGTTCATTCCAAACGATCACCATGGCTATACAGGGAGCCAAACCAATAATGATTAAACCGGTCATGTAATCCGGATGATTTGGCAGAAACAAAACGGCAAGGACAAACATAAGAAACGGTCCGACGATCCAGGTGATAAAGAAAGAAACCAAAAGTAGCTTAGGTTTCGCCATAACTTTAGGTATCTGCGAAAATTTCACCTTTGCCAAAGGTGGATACATCATTAGAATTAGCCCTATAGCAAGTGGCACATTCGTCGTTCCATTCGAAAATGAATTTATAAACTCTGCTGAACCGTCAATAAAATAACCAATTCCAACACCAATGAGCATGGCTAGAAATATCCAAAGAGTTAAATAACGGTCGAGAAAACTCAATTTTTTTCTTTCGGCGGCAGGTGCACAGTTAGTTGCATACATATTTAGTTAGCTAAGAGTTATTTGATTAATGAAAAAACATAAAAGGTTTCAAGTGCTATCTGCCGGCATCTTTCATCGTATTTAGCATCCTGTAATTCTGTATTGTCAAACGCTTTGGGATCGTCGTAGGTAGTCCCAACACGTATATCTACACCCGGAATAAAAGGGCAATTTTCTTCGGCTTCGCTGCAAGTCATAATCGCTGCAAAATTTTCCCGAGGATTATTTGGATCATTATACACTTTCGAAAAACATTCCAAAGACTCGGCTTGATCAGCGTAAAAGACCTTGTAATGAGGGTTTCCTCCTTCCTTATTAGATTCCACATGAAATCCTGCACGTTTTAACGCGTTAATCGCATTTAGATTAAAAGCAGTAGCTTCTGTTCCACCGGAAAACGTATATACGTTAGGAATTTTAAAATAGACACTTGCCACTTTTGCCCACACCTGTCCAAAATGGCTGCGGCGTGAATTATGTGTACAAATATATACCAGGTTCACAGGTTGATGCAAACGAATTTTGGAATCAATATAGCCAGAAAGTTTTTGAAGCAGAACCTTCCGTTCAGGCTCAATACGGTCAAAATCCTTCAATAGAAAATCACAATAATCTGATAGAGACGAATACATAAGTTCATCTTTGGTTAACAACATCCACCTCCCGGCGTACAGCAAGCTTGTGATTTTCCGGAAAGGTCCGCCAATTTTACTTTTTGTTTTTCAGGCGGAATACCGCATTTATCTGAAGCCAGACAATTAGTTTGTTTAGCCAATAATAAAAAATCTTTACCATTAAAACCCAGGTTGTATTTGCCAATGGTATCTCCCTGGTATTCTACTTCAATTTCATTATCTTCTATTCCAAGAACCTTTTCAGATAAGGCAATTATCTTGAGGAGCTTTTGTGGTGCCAAACGATGATCATAATCTCCGGCTTCCCAAAGTTGAAAATTTACCGTCTTTTCATCGCGCACGGTTCCTCCACAGTCAATAAAATGTTTGTTGATTTGTCCAACTTCCGTCACATGAAAATGCTCTGGCACTTTGGTACCATTAGGAAGAATAAAATTCACGGTCTCTGCCGTTTCCAGGTATTTTTTTATTTCAGATAGTTTCATAGATAGGTATAATTTATTTAATCGTTATTTACCGATAGTTTTAGGTAATTTTTTTAGCAACATTTATTTTTACGGATGTAAGCCTCAAACAGCGTCCCTATATACATCCTTGCATTTTCCCATTCTTTTTCATCAATACAATAACACACCTTAGCCCCATCAATGTCGCCTTTTATTAAACCGGCCTCTTTTAGTTCTTTCAAATGCTGTGACACTGTGCTTTGAGAGAGCGGCAATTCATCAACAATATCTCCGCAAATACAGGACTCCTGTTTAATCAATAATTGTAAAATAGCTACCCGGGCAGGATGCGCCAGGGCCTTGGCATACTTTGCGATTTTATTATCCCTGATGGTAAATTCTTCTGTTTTAGCTGTTCCCATAATTTAATCGTAAAATTACGATAAAAATTATCAGATCGCAATAAAAAACAGAAAAACTATGTTAAATTAATCTTAGCAAATAAAGTAATGCTTAACACATTCTTTTCAATCTTAATGATTTCATCAAATTGAACTAACCATGCCGTTTAGAAACGCCTGTAGCTTTGTCTGCATAAATTATAAAAAACATGAAAAAAAATCTTACATCCATTTTAATTGCGTTTGGTATGTGCAATTTGGGTATCGCACAAACACTTACCACTGGTCCAAGTAGCTCTCAATCACCTTATTTCCTGCCTGTAACTGCCGGGTATTCAGTTACCTCTATTTTAACAGCCGCCGATGTTGTTGCCGGTTATACTATGTCCGGTATTCCTGATGGTTTGGGGGCTTATGATAATAACGACGGAACCTTTACCTTATTAATGAACCACGAAATTGCGACTCCAGGTGGAGCTATAAGGGCGCATGGGTCAAATGGAGCCTTCGTTTCAAAATGGGTTATTAATAAGACAACATTGGCAGTTACCAGCGGTGCCGATTTAACTCAAAACGTGAATTTATGGAATCCTTCCACGAGTACTTATTCAACCTACAACGCAACAACGCCCTCTACTTTAGCCGCTTTAAGTCGTTTTTGTTCTGCCGATCTTCCAGCCGTAACTGCATATTATAATAGTGTTACCGGAAAAGGCACACAAGAACGGATTTTTATGAATGGAGAAGAAAGTGGAAATGAAGGTCGTCTTTTTGCCCACATTGCTACCGGAGCAAATGCCGGTAAAACCTACGAATTGCCTTACTTAGGTAAATTTTCCTGCGAAAACGCCTGTGCTAACCCTCACAGAAGTGACAAAACCATTGTCATTGGAATGGACGATACTACTCCCGGGCAGGTTTACGTGTATGTAGGATATAAGTCCACTATTGGAACCGAAATAAACAAAGCGGGTTTATCCGGTGGCACGTTATATGGAGTAGCTGTTTCAGGTCTTTTGAACGAAACTTCCGCCAGCATTCCTACTGCAAACACCACCTTTTCTTTAATTAATTTAGGAGCAATTCAATCTGTAACAGGTTCTTCCTTAAATACAATAAGCAACAACTTAGGTGTTACCAACTTTTTACGTCCTGAAGATGGTTGCTGGGACCCTTCAAGGCCAACAGATTTTTATTTTAATACCACCAATGCATTTAACAGCCCAAGCCGTGTTTGGAGACTGCGTTTTAATGATGTTGAAAACCCGGAATTAGGTGGTACAATTACTGCAGTATTGGACGGGACTGAAGGTCAACAAATGTTAGATAATATGACCATTGACAACTCCGGCCATATTTTATTATGTGAAGACGTTGGAAACAATGCGCACAACGGAAAAATATGGGAATACACCATTGCAACAGATGCTTTAGTACAGGTAGGACAACACGATCCCAGTCGCTTTATCACAGGCGGAGCAAACTTCCTGACTCAAGACGAAGAAACTTCAGGCATTGTGGATGTTCAGGCTATTTTAGGTCCCGGCAAATTTTTGTTTGTAACGCAAGCTCATTATTCTATTCCTGGTGCGGTATACGAAGGTGGTCAATTGATGTTACTAACCAGTCTAAATACAGCCACCTCAAATCCGGAAGCTAACGTTCAAGGAAACTCAACCAGTATTCCTGCCGGCAATACTGCTATTAGCACTACAAATAATACAGACTTTGGTGCTTTAAATCTGGGGAACAGCGTTAACAAAACGTTTATTATTCAAAATACAGGTACAGGAGTCCTGACTATCTCTTCAATGAACATTACAGGCGCTAACGCAGGCGATTTCACATTTGTAAGCCCTCCTGCCTACCCTGTGACTATTGCTGCGAATGGCAGTCAAAGTTTCACCGTAAAATATACCCCGGTTATTTTAGGAACCAGCAATGCAGTCATTAATATTTTTAACAACGATCTTAACGAAAGTATTTATGATTTTGCTGTTCGTGGCAACGGTGTTGCTCCAGAAATTAATATCCAGGGAAATTCAGTAACTATTTTGGACGGTAACACTGCTGTGAGTTCAAACGACAATACCGATTTCGGATCCGTTATTTACAACACGTCTGTTACAAAAACATTCCTGATTCAAAATACAGGTACTGGAACATTAACTGTTTCAGGAATGAGTCTGACCGGAACCAATGCAAATGCTTTTAGTTTCGTTACACCTCCAAGCTTCCCTTTAACACTGGCAGCTAACACCTCACAGACTTTTGCTGTTCAATTTTTACCGACTACCGCTCCGAGCACAAACGTGGCATCAATTGTTATTGGTAGCGATGATTCCAACGAAGCGTCCTACGACTTCACCATTCAAGGAAAAGGTCTGATGGATGTTGGTATTAGTAACTTCTCAAAAACAGAATCATCCATTACCTTGTACCCGAATCCTGCAAAAGATGAAGTTACTTTAAACATAATGCTGGACAACAGCGAAATGAGTACAGTAACTGTTTTTGATATTCAGGGAAAAAAAGTGTTGAACACCATCGAAAAACAACTCGAAAAAGGTGAAAATTCAATGAACATCAACACGTCGTCACTGAAATCAGGTGAATACTTTGTACAAATAAACACAGGAAACAAAGTCAACAAAATTAAATTGATTGTAAATCACTAGTCTTTAGTTCTCTTACCCAATAAACCAGGCATGTTAGCGCATGCCTGGTTTTATAATTAAAAACAAAATACATTGAAAAAGTACATTTTATTCGAAACCCTTCTCCTTGTAATTATTTTTGCCTCTGCTTCCTTTAGAAAAAGCCCGGATGTAAATGATTATGAAAACAATTATTCAGTTAAAATAAAAGAACTCCAACAAAAGGAATTACTTTTGTTAACCCTCATTAAAAACACCGATTTTACATCGGCAACAGAAGTACAAAAATTAAGAGGCCACGTCCACATCGTTCGTAAATCAATGAAAGCAGCTGACTTCTGGCTACGTTATCTGGAACCTCTTTCTTACAAAAAAATTAATGGCCCACTTCCCGTTGAATGGGAAACCGAAGTGTTTGAAAAATTTGAAAAGCCCTACAAACGCGAAGGCTCCGGTCTGAGTCTGGCACTGCTATACCTCGAAGAAGAACATCCAAAAAGAGACTCCCTTTTAAAACTCATTGACGACTGCCTGAAAGCTACTCAGGTATACAGTGAGGATTCCATCAGCCTTCAGTTAAAGTCCTTTGATCACTTCTTTTTATGCAATAGGTTATTTTTACTTAATCTTGCCGCCATATACACCACGGGTTTCGAATGTCCCGATGCTGGACAAATAGTGCCGGAATTAAGATTTATGATGAATGAGGTGTATTTAACCTACCTCTCCTTTAACAAAACATACAGTGAAACACCGGTTACAGGTGAATATCTGGCACTTTACAGACAAGCACTGGAGTTTATAAACACACAATCAGAAGATCCAAATCAATTCGATCATTTCAGCTTTATTAGAGACTATATAAATCCCCTTTTTGCTCTCAACCAGCATTCAATTTTACAATACAAGGTTGTTACAAAAAGCTATGTCGATTATTCTTTAAATAAAACTGCAACTTCGGTGTTTAGCAAAAATCTTTACCGGGGACAAAACGCCAAGGGTATTTTTGGAAGAATCACCGATAAAAACACACTGGCTGAGATCGAAAACATAGGCAAACTACTATTTTATGACCCTATTCTATCCGGTAACAACCTGAGGAGCTGCGCTTCCTGTCACAAACCAACTCAATACTTCACCGATACCCTTACAGCGACCTCCCTGCAATTTAACGCCAAAGATTTTTTACCAAGAAATTCTCCCTCCCTCGTTAATAGTTCATACAACCATTTGCTAATGGCAGATGGTAAACACTATACCCTTCAGGACCAGGCAAAAGCGGTTATTACAAATTCACTGGAATTGGCCTGTAATGAAAAAGATTTGCTGCGAAAAGTTTTAAGTTGTGAGGATTATAAAAAGGCGTTTAAGAAATTTTTAAAACACACGCCACAGGAATCAGAAATAAGTCTAGAGCACATTTCGTCGGCACTAACCTTATATTACCATAAATTCAGTTTGTACAATGCTCCCTTTGATGAGGCAATGAATAAAAAAGCGGACATCTCTGAGTCCGCAAAAACAGGCTTCAATTTATTTATGAGCAAAGCCGAATGTGGCACCTGTCATTTTGTTCCCCAATTTAATGGGGTAAAACCCCCTTACGTTGGTTCCGAATTCGAGGTACTGGGGGTTCCAAAGGATCTGAATTATTCCGCCTTAAGTGTGGATAAGGGAAGGTATAATGTAAATCCTGCCCATGAAACACTGAATGCCTTTAGAACAGGCACTGTCAGGAACGCCGCTAAAACAAAACCCTACATGCACAATGGGGTGTTCACAGATCTTAACCAGGTAATTGACTTTTACGATGCAGGTGGTGGTAGCGGCAGAGGTCTATCCGTGCCAAATCAAACGCTATCAGGAGATTCTTTGCACTTATCAGATACAGAAAAAAAACACCTGCTTTCCTTTATTTCCTCTATAACCGAAAACGTGCCAGTTGAAGCTCCACCAGACAGACTTCCGGAATCAAAAATTAAAAAACTAAACAGCCGTAAAATCGGTGGTGAATACTGAATATTATGAAACAGTTAATCTCGCTTACACTTCTTATTTTTCTTTGTGGTATGTCTTGTCGTGTTCAAAAACAAATTGACCCCGAATTCCCCGAAGCTATGCTTCCTCATGTTAAAGAGGAATATGCGAAGCGTTACGATAAAGGTCAGATATTATACAATCTAAACTGCTCACGCTGCCATACTAAAAAGGAGGGAAGGAAATTGATTGTTCCGGATTTTAGGCCAGAACAATTAAAGGGTTATGAGTTAAGGGTGGCAAATGCGCAGCACGAAAGTAACATGCCTGATACATTGGTGACGGAGGAAGAGTTGAGCATTATTATGGTCTTTTTAAATTATAAGAAAAAGAATAAATAAACTACAAATCCTTTGTCCTATCAGGTTTTAATTACCTTGGCAACTAAGCTGTTTGCTCTGAAAATATAAATTCCGGGAGGCCAAGAGCGAATATCTAAGATTATTTTACTTTCGTTGACTTTAAAAATTCCGGAAGTGAAGTCTATGGTTTTTCCAGTTAAATCAAAGACTTGCAGACTTTCTATTTCCGAAACATCACCTTGAATAGAAATGTAATCTGAGGTTGGATTCGGATATATTTGAACTTTGCCGTCCAACTGGTTTTCCGGATCAAATTTCACAACTGGAAATTGAGTGCTTCGTCCATCAAAATCCACCTGCCTCACTCTGTAATAACAAATCCTGTTAAAGGGGTGTTCGTCAAAAAAAACATACTTTTTTACCACAAGTGAATTGGTCATTGTTGGTGCCGTCCCAATAACTTCCCAGCTTTTCTGATCCACCGATCGTTGAATTTCGAAATATTTATTATTTTTTTCTGTGGCAGTTATCCATTCCAGGCGAACCCTGTTTCCATCGTCTACTTTTGCGGTGAAACCGAGGTAGTCAACCGAGAATGCGCCGGCAGGATGGGCATAGGTTAATAGACAACTTGTTAGGAGCAAAGAAATTAGTAATTTATAGAAAGTAAATTTTGCCACCTGTTTGATTTTAGAACATTCTAAATGTACGAAACATTAACAAAAAAGGAGGTCCGTTTAACAGACCTCCTTCATTTTAAAAAGAAACAGAATTAAGAAATATTTCCCACCGGCACGTCTTCGTATTTCCTCACCACGTTGTGCAATTCAATAAGTGGCTTTAAATACTCCTCCAGATCATATACACATAATTGAGACGCCGCGTCGCATAAAGCATTTGTAGGATCAGGATGAGTCTCAACGAACAATCCATCTACACCACTCGCAACTCCTGCCCTACCCAATACAGGTAGAAATTCTCTTGCGCCACCTTTTGCATCCGAACTTGGAATTCCATACTTGCGTACACAATGCGTTACGTCAAAAACCACAGGGTAACCCAGTTTGTTCATGTGGTAAAAGCTACGGGGATCAACAATAAGGTCATTATACCCGAAAACATATCCCCTTTCTGTCAAAATAATATTATCATTTCCTGAATCAATGCATTTTTGCATTGGGTGTTTCATATTGTCCGGCGCTAAAAACTGACCGTGTTTAATATTTACAACCCTTCCTGTTTTGGCAGCCGCTACCAACAAACTGCTCTGCATACAAAGATAGGCAGGTATTTGAAGTACATCACATACTTCACCGGCAATGGCCGCCTGGTAACTTTCATGAATATCCGTGATCAGAGGAAACCCAAATTGTTCCTTTACCTTAGCAAGAATTTTCATGCCTTTTTCAAGGCCTGGACCGTCGTAATACTTTAAACTGCTTCGATTATCTTTTAAGAAACTGGACTTATAAATAACCTTAATTTTTAACCGTTCGCCCCCTTCTTTTAACTTTTCGGCGGTAGCCATCATAATCTTTTCATCTTCAATAACGCAAGGCCCGCTTATTAAAAAAAGATCTTTTGCTCCGCACTCTATATCTCCAACTTTTACAATTTTTTTCATAGGTAATTTTTAGTTTTAATTATATCCGAAATATCCCAATCCTCTCTTTTTAATTCATGGAAGAGTGTTTATTCCGCTACAAAGAATTAAGTACAAAGATAACATTTAATAATTTAATCTTAAAGCGATCTAAAAACGGTCTAATTCTTAATAAACCAACACTTTGATGAAGTTTAGGTAATCTTTGCTTAACAATGCTGAGAGCATATGAGCTTACTTTTGCCCCGTATGGTTACTAGTTTAAGATTTTGGCTGATTGCCTCCTTCAGCGCAATTTTATTGATCTGCCTGCTTGCAATCGCTCTTTTCGTAAATTCCATTAATAAATCAAAAAAGATTGAAGAATACTATTCCAATCTCAAAACTGCCCGGATCTTATTACTTGAAACCAACAAACTGAAAGAAGATATTCTTATAGGCGATTTTAACGAAACTGGATTCTATACCAGTTCTATTTCCGCGCCCGAAATTAAGTTCAGAGATCTTAAAAAAAAGGTAGGTAGTCATATTCGCTACCTCGAAAAATCAAAAATAACCGATAATTACAAGTTAGAATGGAAAGTAGATCAGATAAAAAAACAATTTGCCGAATACAACAGCTGCTACAACGAGCTCATCTATCTCTACAAACTGAAAGGCTTCAAA
>CAZMHW010000080.1:0-11062 GCA_964566105.1 uncultured Akkermansia sp. | reverse complement strand
ACAGAATCAAGCCCTGCTTCAAAAATTAGCAGATCAAAAAGTAAACGCTGTGGCAATGGACGCGATTCCCAGAATTTCCAGAGCACAAAAAATGGACGTTTTATCGTCTATGGCGAATATAGCCGGATACAGGGCAGTCATAGAAGGTTCATATCATTTCGGAAGGTTTTTAAACGGACAAATAACAGCAGCCGGTAAAGTAGAGCCTGCAAAAGTGCTGGTAATTGGTGCCGGGGTGGCTGGCTTAGCTGCTATCGGAGCTGCCAACTCACTGGGCGCAATTGTGAGGGCTTTCGATACGCGTAAAGAGGTTGCAGAGCAGATCGAATCGATGGGCGCTCAATTCCTCACCGTTGAAATAGAAGAAGACGGGGCTACATCTTCCGGTTACTCCAAAGAGATGAGTAAGGAGTTTATAGCCGCGGAGATGGCTTTGTTTAAAGCTCAGGCGGCTGAAGTAGATATTATTATTACAACAGCACAAATACCGGGTAAACCCGCTCCAAAATTAATTTTAGAAGATCACGTGGCAGCGATGAAACCGGGCTCGGTCATTGTAGATTTAGCTGCATCCACCGGCGGAAATTGTGTATTAACTAAAAACGGAGAAGTCTACACAACGCCAAATGGTGTGACCATTGTTGGTAAGTTGAGCCAGTTACCAAGTCAAGCCTCACAATTGTACGGAAATAACCTGTGTCACCTTCTGGACGATATGGGCAAAGCCGATAAATTTAAGATCGATATGGAAGACGCCGTTGTATCAAGAGCAATGGTAACGCACAATGGCAAGATCAACTGGCCACCGGCACCACTTCCGGTGAGTCCCGCGAAGCCAAAAGCGGCAGCCACAGTTGAAACAGAAGATCCAAAACTGGTTGCGGAGCGGAAAAACAAAAAAGAAACTACTTCCATGTTCATCCGCCTGGGTGTAATCGGACTATTTCTTTTAATGTTAGGACGTTTTGCACCAAGCGAATTCATGCAACACTTCACTGTGTTTGTGCTCGCCGTGTTTGTTGGCTGGCAATTGATCTGGAATGTATCCCATTCTCTTCATACACCACTCATGGCGGTTACTAACGCTATCAGTGGAATTATCATTGTCGGTGGCTTGCTTCAGACTACTAACGATCTTTCCAGTCCTATGACCATTTTAGCCTGTGTGGCTATTCTGGTTGCCAGTATTAATATTGTTGGCGGATTTGTTGTTACTCACCGAATGTTGAAAATGTTTAAGAAATAAAAAAATGATCGCTAAAGAAATTCAAATTGCCGCTTATTTATTCGCAAGTATTTTATTTATCCTGAGTTTAGGTGGACTGTCCTCGCAGGAGTCTGCAAAACGAGGTGTGTTTTATGGTATTATTGGGATGATCATCGCCGTTCTGGCAACTGTTCTTGGAGCAGGAGTAAACGGGCAGGCCTATATTATTTCCGCGGTGGCTGTTGCTTCCGTTATAGGAGTGCTTCTTGCCCGTAAAGTAGAAATGACCTCCATGCCTCAGCTGGTGGCGATCCTGCATAGTTTCGTGGGATTAGCGGCTGTATTGGTTGGATTTGGTTCCTACCTTGATCCTAAAACGCATATTTTATCATCTACCGAGCATACCATTCATTTGGTGGAGGTATTTATTGGTGTATTTATTGGCGCCATTACTTTTACCGGATCCATCATTGCCTGGGGTAAGTTGGAAGGAAAGGTGCGCAGTAAGCCTTTGCTGTATCCGGGAAGACATCTTGTAAATATTATTTTGTTGCTTGTATCTGTTGTATTGGGCGTTATGTTTACAATGGCACCTGGTACCGATGGCATGTTGTATTTATACATTATGACGGCTATTGCCTGTTTCATCGGCGTTATGTTGGTAATGGCTATTGGTGGCGCAGATATGCCGGTGGTTGTATCTATGCTGAATTCATATTCTGGCTGGGCCGCTTCCGCAGCTGGTTTTATGTTAGGGAACGATCTTTTGATTGTAACCGGGGCCTTAGTAGGAAGTTCAGGTGCTATTCTTTCCATCATTATGTGTGAAGCCATGAACCGCTCATTCTTTTCGGTGATCCTTGGCGGCTTTGGCGATACCGCGAGCGCAGGTCCGGCAAAAGAAATTGAAGGGGAAGTTACCGCGTTAAATCATGAAGAGGTGGCTACCTTATTGAAAGAAGCAAAATCGGTTGTAATAGTTCCTGGTTATGGTATGGCTGTTGCCAAAGCACAGTACCCGATTTTTGACATGGTACAAACATTGCGCAAGGCTGGTAAAACAGTAAGGTTTGCCATACATCCCGTTGCAGGGCGTTTACCTGGACACATGAACGTATTGTTGGCCGAGGCAAATGTGCCTTACGACATTGTGTTGGAAATGGATGAGATTAATGAAGATCTTCCGGATACCGATGTGGTGATGGTAATTGGTGCCAATGACGTGGTTAATCCGGGCGCGCAGGACGATCCATCCAGTCCAATTTACGGTATGCCGGTAATTGAAGCCTGGAAAGCCGAAAAGGTAATTGTGATGAAACGTTCCATGTCGGTGGGTTATGCGGGAGTTGAAAATCCTTTGTTCTATAAATCGAATACCGATATGCTTTACGGGGATGCGAAAGACAGCGTGGAAAAGATCCTTGGGTTTTTGAAAGCTTAATTTCTTTTTACGAAACGTAAAATCTGAAGGGCCGCATTTTCTTTATTCTCTAATTTTAAGGTGTAGATTCCATCTGATAAGTTAGATAGGTCTATAACACTTTTGTTTTCCCGGGTTGTCAAAACCCCATAACTAACTTGTTCTCCGAGACCATTGTAAACTCTATAAAAACAGGTTCCTAAAATGAGATGGGTTTCATCCAACTTCAAATTTAAGAATTCGTTAATAGGGTTAGGGTAAACAGCAGCAACAGGCGACTTTTCGCTATTAGCTTTTATTCCGGTTGTAAGAAGGCAGGAACTACCACCGTAATAATAATATCCAAAAACATCGTCGCTGTAACATAAATTTTCCATGAACTGTGGCCCATCCACATATTCTTCACCAGCAAAGCTGAACACAAATTGATCACTTCCAAAACGTTCAGTCAGGTTATACTTAATGTAACTAAGCCCATCCAAAGCATTATTTTGTTGCCCTATAGTGAGTTGTTTTAGTGTGTGGCCGTTTATCACACAATTTTGCGTGGAAATAACAGAACTGGTATAGGAGATAGCGACACTCGTATCGTTAAACTGTGCATTAGGATAAAGTGTATTATTCCATTTTCCACCGCTTTGTGCTGCGTAATTAAAAAGGATTTGCCATTTATTTCTGGTGTAGACAGTGTTAAAAAAGATAGTGTCCCCTTTTTGTTTAATAAAGATGCTCGAGGAATTATACGTGTTTCCTCCCAAAAAGAATTTACTGCTATTAAGGATCTTAACCGAATCATTTCCCAGAAGCAGATCGCCATCGTAAGAAACGGCGACTTCATAATTGTAAGACAAAGCAGGTGGAAAACCACCACTGTTAAATGCACATTTCCAGTTAGCCCCAGAAGGGCAAAATACAACTTGTGATTGTGTTATAACAGCCAGTGTAAGGAGAATGGGGAGAAGCGCATTTTTCATAACTCAGATCTTTGGGTATTAGAACGAAGTTATTAAATAATTTGGTTACGCCGGCAAAATTAACACAAGGGTCTTTTATGTGTTTATAAGGGAGAGTTTTAAGAAAAAAATTATTTCAACGGAAGATTTTTAATGAACTTGTCATTTTTGAAAACGATTTTCTCTACCATCGCTCCCAGAGAATCGTAATAACACCAAACGCTGTCTTTATAATCGTTTTTGTAAAATCCCGAGTAGCGTAATTTTCCGTCCGTGTAATAAGTAAGATTGGGACCATGGCGTAATCCTTTGTCGTAATGCATTTCACTCCAGGCTAAGCCGTTGGGGTAAAAAGACATCCATTGTCCGTGCCTTTCTCCAAACCGGAAATTTCCTCTGAACTTAACGATCCCGTTCGGATATTTGTCAATATAATCCCCGGTATAAGTACTATCGGGAGGCACTATTAAAAGAGGGTTTGTTTTTTTTATCGAATCGGCTTTTAAACGCTGTTCGACTTTAGAAAGAGAATCTTTTAGCCGTTTCTCTTCAGCACTTAATTCTTTTTCCTCCTTCTGTCCGCAATTGGAAAGAAGAAGAAAAATAAATACGGGTAACAGGTACTGTAATTTTTTCATGTCTATTTTTTTCGTTCAATGGCGTACAACAATAAGCGTTCTAAACTTCTTCTGGCATCATTTTCGGGTAACTGGCCTAAAACCGAGAGCGCTTTTTCCTTATACTCATGCATTATTTTGTTGGCATAGGCAATGCCACCTTTAGCGATAACAAAATCGATCACTTTTTTCACCTCTTCACTTTCTTCGTTGTGATTTTTAATAATGTTGATGATTTTACGTTTCTCCAACCAGGTGCTGTTGTTCAGGGCATAAATTAAAGGAAGTGTCATTTTCTTTTCCTTAATGTCTATACCGGTAGGTTTCCCAATGTTATCGTCACTTCCAAAGTCAAAGAGATCGTCCTTGATTTGAAAGGCAATTCCGGTTAAGGTGCCAAAATCCCTTGCGAGACTGATTGCCTTTTCATCATTTGTGACAGAGGCTGTTCCTGCGGCGCAACACGCTGCTATAAGTGTGGCCGTTTTTTTAGTGATGATGTCAAAATAAATCTCTTCAGAAATATCCAGGCGTCTGGCTTTTTCAATTTGTAATAATTCACCTTCGCTCATTTCGCGAACGGCGGTGCTTACTATCTTGAGTAAATGAAAATCGTTATTATCTAAAGAGAGCAGGAGACCTTTTGAGAGTAAAAAATCACCTATGAGCACCGCAATCTTATTTTTCCAGAGAGCGTTCACACTGAAAAACCCACGACGCTCATTGCTGTCATCTACCACATCGTCGTGCACCAAAGTGGCGGTGTGCAGCAATTCTATGAGCGCAGCGGCACGATGCGTACTGTCATTAACCGTACCACTTACCTGTGCAGATAAAAACACAAACATGGGACGAATCTGTTTTCCCTTCCGTTTTACAATGTAGGTGGTTATTTTATCCAGCAGGGGAACAGAACTCTTCATGGCATCTTTGAATTTTTCTTCAAAGAGTTCCATGTGTTGCTCTACCGGTTTTTTTATTTCATCAACTGTTTTTGACACAGAGAGCTAATTTAATCTTTATTTTAATTCGGGAGAAATGAGTTTGTTTTTATTTGCCAATTGGCCACAGGCGGCATCAATGTCTTTACCACGGCTATGACGCACGTTGCAGATAATACCGTTGTTTTCGAGATGATGTGTAAAAGCTGCCAGGCGGTTTTTGGTGGTTTGCTGGAACTCACCCCCGTCAATAGAGTTGTATTCAATAATGTTCACTTTGCTCTTCACGCGTTTACAATAATTAACTAATTCCTGAGCGTCAGCAATCGAATCATTAAAATCTTTAAACACGATGTATTCAAATGTAGGCCGGGTACCGGTCATCTCAGTAAAATAGAGCAGTGCTTCAGCTAAGTTGTCCAGCGTGTTTGTTTCGTTAATAGGCATTAGCAGGTTACGCTTTTCGTCGTTGGCGGCATGCAGGGACAAAGCCAGATTAAATTTCACCTTATCGTCTCCCAGTTTTTTGATCATTTTTGCGACACCCGCCGTTGAAACGGTGATTCGTTTTGGTGACATCCCCAAACCTGTTGGGCTGGTTATTTTTTCGACTGATTTTAAAACTTCGGCGTAATTCAATAAAGGTTCTCCCATCCCCATGTAAACAATGTTGGTAAGAGGCGCGTCATACCGTTCTCCCGCTGTGTTTTTTACCAAAACCACCTGATCAAATATTTCATCGGCGTTGAGGTTCCGCATACGTTTTAATTTTCCCGTGGCGCAGAATTTACAGGTTAAACTGCAGCCCACCTGAGAAGAGATACAGGCGGTCATGCGTTCCTGATGAGGGATGAGCACGCTTTCCACCACATAGTTGTCGTGAAGGCGCATGGCACATTTGATTGTACGGTCAGAACTTACCTGGAGTTCATGAATTTGTACGGCGTTGATGGTGAAATTTTCTTCCAGGTAATCACGTAATTTTTTGGAGAGGTTGGACATTTGTCCGAATTCCACCACGCCCTTGGCCCATAACCAGTCATACACCTGTTTTGCCCTGAAAGCAGGCTCGTTGATCTCTTTAAAAAGTTGTGATAATTGTTCAAGAGATAAAGCTCGTATGTCCTTTTTTGCCATAGAATGAGGGCTTAAAGATACCAAATTTAGGGGGATATTCGTTAACTTTACGGGATGCGTTTTTTAACGGCACATAAGTTGTTTTCAGGCAAGGGATTTTTGCCCGATTCTTCGGTGTTGGTACTTGATGGGCAGAATAAGCTCAAAGACATTGTGACTGAAACACAAGTGGAGAACAACGAGATTGAACGTTTTGAAGGAATTATCACCCCTGGTTTTGTAAACGCGCATTGCCACCTCGAGCTGAGTCATTTAAAGAATAAAATACCTACCGGTACCGGACTTCCCTCCTTTGCCATGCAGGTTGTAGCTCAAAGAACCCAATTCGGCAAGGAGGAAATTGTCGAACACTGCTTGCAGGCTGACCGTGATATGTGGAATTCAGGAATTGTCGCAGTGGGAGATATTTCAAATACAGAAGATTCTCTGAACACGAAAACGGCCAGCAAAATTTTTTACCACAGTTTTATTGAGCTCATAGGTTTAAAACCTGAGTCAAGTTCGTCTATTTTTGCAAAGGGACAAGAGCTTCTGCAAAAATTCCGGGAACGTAACTGTTCGGCGAGTCTGGCGCCACATGCACCGTACAGCACCTCATTAGAACTTATACAAAAGATCGCAGAGTATGATGGTCAGGAAAAAATGCCCCTGAGTATTCACAATCAGGAAAGTGACGAAGAAACAAAATTCTTTTATGGACAAGCCAGTGGGTTTCATGAGCTCTACAGATCATTTAACCTGGATATTTCCTGGTTTGTTCCGCCAAACACTTCAAGTTTAAAATACTACAGCCAGGCACTGTCAAAAGGTGGGTCTATTCTGGTCCATAATACCTGCAGTACTCACGAAGATGTGTTGTTAGGATTGGAGCGCGACGTTTCCTGGTGTTTTTGCCCTGGTGCGAACACATACATAGAAAACCGTGTGCCGGACTTCAACTTGTTCAAACAACAGGTTAACAAAATTTGTATAGGTACAGATAGCCTGGCCAGTAATTCTCAGCTAGATGTGCTGCACGAAATAAATCTTATCTTAAGCACCGGAAATGCATTTACAGCAGAACAACTGTTGCAGGCCGCAACTTACAATGGCGCTCTGGCATTGGGTATTGCTGATAAATTCGGAAGTTTTGTAAAAGGCAAAAACCCGGGTTTAAATTTGGTAGAGCTTAAAAACTCAAGGATAAAATTCATAGAAAAAATAGTATAAACAAGAATATGCTGCATTTAAAATCTTTCACATTTAATCCGTTTCAGGAAAATACCTATGTGCTTTACGACGATCAGGGAGAAGCGTTTGTAATAGACCCCGGAAATTCAAATGCAGAAGAGAACAAGGCTTTATCTGACTTTATTGATCAAAAAAAACTTAAACTCAAACGGTTGCTCTTAACGCACGCACACATTGACCACATTCTGGGTGTGCGCTATGTGTTTGATAGGTATGGCCTCCTGCCGGAAGTTCATCACAACGACCTGTTTTTTGTTGACCGCATGGCTCAGAGTGCCTCTATGTATGGTATACATTGTGAACAGGCGCAGGCACCGGGCCGCTTTTTAAACGAGGGGGAAAAGGTCGTTTTGGGAAAGTATGAATTTGATTGTATCTTTACTCCGGGCCATTCGCCGGGAAGTATTTCCTTTTACAACCAGGAAAACAAACTCCTTATTAGTGGAGATGTGTTGTTCAGGGGAAGTATCGGGAGAAGTGACTTACCGATGGGTGATCACGAAACCCTGATCAGCTCCATTAAAGAAAAACTTCTTCCTTTGGGGGATGAAGTGAAGGTCTATAGCGGTCACGGCCCTTCCACAACTATTGGGCATGAAAAACTAAACAACCCTTTTTTAATTTAATCTCCGTTATCGAATCATTCATTTGTCATTTATCTTAGTATGATTAAAATTAAAATTGGAATACTTCTTTGCCTTTGCAGTTTGTCAATAATAGCTCAGGAGAAACCCAAAACGGGCATGCCTGAGTATTTCAAGAAGGAAGAAATAATCAATAATGGGAAACGCTACAGAATTCACAACTCTTATCTTTCAGTAGGACCCGGGTTTTTGACCTCAAGCATCCGCAGCTCCGTGCAAAAATCCCTGGGACTTGATTTTCAGTTTCCGATCCGGAGAATGCACTTTCAGACAGGCGCTTTTATGAGTGGTGAAGGTTTTAGCTCAAACAACAATGTGCAGGCTCATGTGTGTTACGGATTCAGAAAGGAAAACAGGAAGAACAATTTTGCTGCCTATATTGGGCCAAGTTTTTACACGGGAGTAGAAGGGGATGCCAGCTCCCTTCCAAGTTTTTATCAGGGAGTTGGATTGTACGGATCGGCACAAGTTGTTACTAAGTTTGCTTATGACATAGGTTTGGGCTTAGAGTTATTCGGAGAAGTAAGTCAAAAACAAAACATTTTGGGCTTAAGAATAATTGCTTTTTTTTCAGGGGCCTACCGTGGACCTAAAAGAAACTTTAATGCTAACGTAAGAGCTGAAAATTCCAAATGACAGATTTTATAATTGTGGGACGAGGTCTTGCCGCATCAACACTCATGCATGCGTTTCACAAGCAACACATCACCTTTATTACCATTGGAAACAAAGACTTAAGCTCCAGTTCGAGAGTGGCTGCGGGAATCTGGAATCCCATTGTTTTTAAACGCCTTACCAAAAGCTGGCTGGCAGATGAGCTTATTCCTTATCTCAATGAGTTTTATGCCGACTGCGAGTTACGCTTGGGTAAAAAATTGGTCACACAGCGCCCCATCGTAAAACCCTTTACCGAAGATCAGGAAAAAGTACTGTGGGATAAAAAAGCCGCGGATGAACTTAAAAATTTCCTGGAGCCGATTTCACAACACGAAGAGCCTGAAGAATTCAAACAGTGTATTATCACTAACGGAATAGGTTATGTAAAGAACTCCGGAAATTTAAACATGACGGAATTTTTAGATCAAACGGCAGACTATTTTGAAAAAGATTTGCTGGAAGAGACCTTTGATCACAGTCAATTAAAAGTATATACCGACAAAGTTGTTTACCGTGGAATAGAAGCCAGGCAGATCATTTTTTGTGAGGGACACCTCGTTAAGAATAATCCCTTTTTTAACTGGATTCCACTCAAACCTGCGAAAGGAGAAGTATTCACAGTTAAAATTCCCCAACTCCAATTTGTAAACGCCATTTTCAACCGAAACGGTTTTGTGATGGATTTGGGTGACGGACTGTATAAGGTTGGAGCCACCTACGCCTGGGACGATCTTACCGAGGACCTAACGGAGGCGGGAGCTCTGGAACTGAACGATAAATTAAAAAAAATGACCGATTGCCAGTACGAAGTCACGCGGCATGAAGCCGGGATCCGGCCGTCTTCCAGCGACAGGCGTCCGATCATCGGGCAACACCCTCTTCATAAGAATCTTTTTGTTTTTAACGGACTGGGAACAAAAGGAGTTATGCTGGCACCTTTTTTCGCCGGAAATTTCGTAAATTTCTATTTACAAAAGGAAGACATAAACAGGGAAGTAGATGTAAAAAGATTTTACCATCTGTATGAAGAAAAAAAGTAATATGAAATTAATTGGTCGCCGTGAGTTTGTGGACTTTCCTTCGCTGGGCATAAAAGCTATCGAAGCTAAAATGGATACCGGGGCATACACCTCTTCCATTCACTGCGAAAATATTACTATAAATTATGAAAATTCAAAACCAATCCTTTATTTTACTATAAAGCTGGAAGAAATTAAAACGTTCAGGTTTGAACACTTCGGACAAAAGAGAATCAAAAATTCTTTTGGGGAAATGGAGGAGCGTTTTGTGATAAAAACAGTTATTTGTATCGGAAAAAAAAGAATTCATTCTACCATTTCATTAAGCAACAGAGATAGCATGCGTTATCCGGTGCTTATAGGAAGAAGGTTGATGAAAGGAAAATTTGTAATAGACGTAAATCAGATCCACACAGGAGGGCTGAGCCTGAACAAGGCTTTTAGCCACTTAAACCCTAAATCATAGATGTATGAAGATTGCTATCTTATCCCGTAATAAAAACCTGTATTCTACCAGGCGTTTAATTGAAGCCGGTGAAGAAAGAGGACATGAAATGTTGCTTTTAGATCACATGAAGTGCGTACTGGTAATTGAACAAGGAAGACCGCACATTTATTTTAATGGAAAAGAAGTCATGGGGGTTAATGCTGTGATCCCCAGAATTGGCGCATCTGCTACCTTTTATGGATCTGCAGTTGTGCGGCAGTTCGAAATGATGAAAATATTTACAGCCGTTGAATCGCAGGCGCTGGTGCGATCGCGTGACAAACTGAGAAGTCTTCAGATTCTTGCCCGCGCTGGAATTGGAATTCCTAAAACTGCTTTCGCTTCGTCTCCTAAAGATAAAGATATTGACAGTGTGATTGAAAACATTGGCGGCGCACCGTGTGTGATTAAATTGTTGGAAGGTACACAAGGCATAGGCGTTATTCTGGCCGAAAATCAAAAAGCCGCAAAAAGTGTAGTGGAAGCGTTTTTGAAACTGGAAGCAAATATGCTGGTGCAGGAATTTATTAAGGAGGCTGGTGGCGCAGATTTGCGCGTATTTGTGGTAGACGGGCAGGTAGTTGGTGCCATGAAACGTCAGGCCCGCGAAGGGGAATTCAGAAGTAATCTTCACCGTGGAGGCTCTGCGTCGCTGATTAATCTTAGCCCGGAAGAACGGTCTACCGCCATTAAGTCCGCAAAAAAACTGGGACTTGGTATTGCCGGTGTCGATCTGCTACAGTCCAGTCG
>CAZMHW010000079.1:0-11140 GCA_964566105.1 uncultured Akkermansia sp. | reverse complement strand
CTCGAGTTCATTTAATAAACCCGCCATGGCCATATCCGGGCTTAGTTCTTCTTTAGCCATGTTTGTTTGTTTGTATTGTTTTGGTGCCGTACCGTAACTCTTAATTATGGCAGGATAGTTTAGTTTTACATTGTCTTCAACTATTTTGATCATCTCCACTAAAAAAGTCCACTGCACAACCGGATCAAACACATAAACAAAACGTTGGTGAGGTTGCTCAATGTACTTGGCTATTTTGGTATCTACCATTAATTTTTTCGGATCCACATTTTTTCGGATCTCCTCTTCATCCAGAGGAAGGTCTTCTTTGCGAAGGGTAATTTCTTGTCCCTTTCTCCAATAATCGTCACTTACAAAAAAAGAAGCGGAGTGTTTGGCATCAAACTTAAAAGCCTCCTGAATAATGGTATGAAACTGTTCGAAGTTTTGCGCAGCCTTTATATCGATGTCCCTGAACACATCTTCATTATCTTCCAAAAAAACTTTAAAACGATAAACAGCCATTTTTTTAGTTTTTTGTTTTATAAATCTCAGATTTCATTAACCCAATACGGTTGAAAAAATGCGTAAATGAAACCCCTAAAACACCCAGTCCATACTTCATACTTCTTCTGAAATTAATAGAACTGGCCTCCGGAAAATATTTGGTAGGGCAGGTCACTTCCGCGATATCAAATCCCGCGTAGAAAATTTGAGAGATCATCTGGTTATCAAAAACAAAATCGTCAGAATTGGCGTGGTAATTTATTTTCTGAATCACTTCTTTAGAGAAAGCCCGGTAACCTGTGTGGTATTCTGACAATTTTTGATTAACTAAAACGTTTTGTGTAAAGGTGAGAAAACGGTTAAACACGTATTTATACAACGGCATTCCTCCTTTTAAGGCGCCCTTACCCAGGATACGTGATCCGAAAGCAACCGGATAAAGATCGTTGGCTATCAGGTAACTCAAGCTGGCTATTAATTTCGGAGTATATTGGTAATCGGGATGTAACATAATTACAATGTCCGCTCCAAGCGACATGGCCGTATCATAACAGGTTTTTTGATTCCCGCCATAACCTTTATTTTTCTCATGCCTGATCACATGCTTGATTCCTATACTCTTAGCGACCTCTGAGGTATTGTCTTTACTGTGGTCATCTACCAATAAAACATCATCAACAATATCGAAGGGAATTTCGTCATACGTTTTTTTTAAGGTAAGTGCCGCATTGTATGCCGGAAGTACCGCAATTATTTTTTTTCCGTTAATCATAAGTCAACAAAAATAACAAAGTTTAGTTAATTTATAAATTAAAAGTAAGCAAATAAATGTATTTTTATACACGAAATTGTGTTTCTGAAAAAACTACATACACTTACATTAAGATCGTTTTTTCCGCCCTTTTTTGCTACCTTATTCATAAGCGTGTTCTTGCTGTTTTTGGTACAGATCGTTATCACGTATCTGGATGACTTTATTGGCAAAGGGCTCAAAACAATGGACCTGTTAAAACTTTTTGCCTACGCCTGGATAGCCATCATACCACAGTGTATTCCACTGGCGGTACTTTTGGCGTCCATTATGAGTTTCGGGAATATGGCCGAAAACTACGAGTTGGCTGCCATGAAATCGTCAGGACTCTCACTTTTCAGGATAATGAAGGCTGTTTTTGTGATGGTATTGATATTATCGGGACTAACCTTTCTGTTCAATAATTTTATCTTACCCGTCGTTCACCTCAAGTCTACTGCGCTTTTGTACGACATACGCCAGAAAAAACCGGCTGTAAATCTCAAGGAAGGGATTTTTTATAATGCCATTGACAATTACAGTATTCGTGTTGGAAAAAAGTCTAAAAAAAAGGATGTTTTGTACGACGTTTACATATACGACCACAGTGCGCACCTTGGCAATTCGGTACAGATGTATTCCAAATCGGGGAAAATAACCACAACGTCAGATACGTCTGCCTTGGTTCTTGTACTAAGAGATGGCAATCGTTACAACGACGAAACTGATTACAATACTTCTCCCGGTAAACGTTCTTTGTCGCAGCTTAATTACAAACAATTGCAGGTAAATATACCTTTGGAGGACTTTAAATTAAAACGCACCAACGAAGAACTCTTTAAAAATCATGGCGAAATGCTCAACGTCTGGCAAATAGACTCTGTGCTGGATTCGACAAAGCGGATTCTTAACCGCAGGGTAGAGTATCTTACCACTCAGTCACAAAAGTCTTTTTTTGGCAGAACTTCCGCCGCCCTGAAACAAACACCGAAATATCCGCTTGTAAATATTCACCATTTTTATACTACTCTAAAAACTGATGAATTTAACATGGCTATTCAAAACGCCCTCAATATTGGCCGCACGGCCGCAGGCGATATCGACAGTTATATTTCCAACTTTGATAACGACAAAGAACAGGTAACGCAGTTTTTAATGGAATGGCATAAAAAAATTGTGGTGTGTTTTGCCTGCATTATTCTGTTTTTTATAGGCGCGCCACTGGGTGCCAATATTAAGAAAGGGGGCTTAGGACTTCCGGTTATTGTTTCTGTTTTTTTCTTTCTGGCCTTTTACATTTTTACAGAAATGTTTAATTCACTGGCGCTTGATGGGTTGATGCCACCCTGGCAGGCCTCCTGGATGCCCCTCATCATTTTTTTACCGATAAGTATTTTTCTTACCGTTAAAGCAGCAAGAGATTCTGTTATTTTTGATGTTTCGGCTTATTATAACTGGATTGGTAAATTATTCAAAAAGAAACAGAGTGCTTAGAATCCTACAAATATCTAATAAAGCGCCCTATCCCGCAAACGATGGTAGTAGCATTGCTATTTATAACATGGCTATGGGACTTATTGAAAATCAAGTCCGGCTGCACCTGCTTACCATAAATACAAAAAAACATTTCAAGGACGACAAAGATGTACCCTTGGAATTCAAGCAGCAGTCGAATTACGCCTCCGTTTACAAAAACACAAATACCAGTTTTTTTGGGGCATTCGCAAATCTTTTCACTACGCAGTCCTATTTTGTATCAAGGTTCTACTTTAAAGCTTTTGAAAGAAAATTAATTGAAACCCTAAAAACAAATACTTTTGACATAGTGCAACTGGAGGGCTTGTTTATGGGGGTTTACATAGACATCATTAAAAAGTACAGCAAAGCCAGAATTATACTGCGAGCGCACAACATCGAGCATTTTATCTGGAGACGGCACATCCTGAATGAAAAATTCAGTCTCAAAAAAATGTACCTCAGTCTGCAGAACAAAAGACTAAAAGCATTTGAAATAAAAGTAATTTCAAAAGTAGACGCAATTGTCCCCATAACAAAAACAGACGAGGATGAGTTTAAAAAACTGGGGTTTAAGAATCCTTTGTTTACATGTATTACCGGTGTGGATGTAAAAAATTACCAATCAAAACTTAAACTCAACGATAAATCAAAAACGATTTTCTACTTTGGCTCAATGGACTGGTTGCCCAACCAGGAAGCCGCTACCTGGTTTTTAGACAATTGCTGGGAGAAGATCCACAAAGCTGTGCCGGAGGCTAAGTTTATTCTGGCCGGCAGGGGAATGCCACTTGAATTTTTTCACATTACCCGGCCAAATGTCATGATTGTTGAAAATGTTGAAAATGGAAAGGCCTTTTTTCAGCAACACCAGATAATGGTAGTACCCTTGTGGTCAGGCAGTGGGCTACGCATCAAAATTATTGAAGGTATGGCTTATGGTAAAGCAATTATCAGCACCAGTATTGGCGCCGAAGGCATTAACTATACCAATGGCAATAACATTTTAATTGCCGACGACGCCACATCCTTTGCAAATTCGGTGATTAATGTGCTGAAAAATGACGGACAACGCGTTGATTTGGAAAATAACGCCGCCGCCTTTGCGCGACTCGAATTTGATAATTTAAATGTGGTTTCTAAGTTAATTCAATTTTATACTCAGCTGCTGAATGCATAGTGCGCTCATACTCATTTTCATCGTTTCAGTGGGTTTAATCGCGCACACCTATTTATTCTATCCCCTTGGAATGATCCTCTTTTTTTCAAGATCCAAAAATAAAGTAGATGAATTTGACAGGACCGACCAATTGCCAGGCGTAGCTGTTCTTATTGCTGCCTACAACGAAGAGAGGGTCATAAAAGAGAAAATTGATTCTGTTTTTAACACAAATTACCCTCAGTCCAAAATACGGGTCTATTTGGGATCTGATGCTTCCACGGACAATACGGAAGCTATTATTGAAATTTTAAAACAAAAATATCCCAATCTTGAACTGGTGAAGTTCGAAGGCAGAGTAGGTAAGATCAGCATTATTAATCACCTGCAATCAATGGGTGACGAACAAATTCTGATTATGACAGATGCCAACGTTATGTTTGAGCCAAATACCATTTTTGAGCTGGTGAAAAAATTTAAAGACGAAAGAGTAGGGATGGTAGCCGCGAACATTGTGAAAGAGTCTCTCAATAACGACGGCATTTCTCTGCAGGAGAAAAAATACCTTTCTCTGGAAAACAAAATTAAAACAGCAGAAAGTAACGCGTTTAACCTGATTATGGGTGCTGAAGGTGGATGTTACGCTATACGTGACAACCTGTTTAGCAAAGTTCCTTTAAAGTTTATTGTAGATGATTTTTTTATTACCCTGCAGGTCTTAAATCGTGGCAAATTTACCCTGTTTAATCCCAACGCCATTTGCATTGAAGATGTGCCCAGCGACATAGCGGGTGAATACAGAAGAAAAGTACGCATCTCTTCCGGAAATTTTCAGAACCTTTTCTTTTTTAAAAAATTCCTGTTCACCTTCTGGAAGCCGGTCAGTTTCGCCTTCTGGTCACACAAGGTCTTACGCTGGCTGACACCTTTTTTTCTCATCACAGCGCTTCTTTCCTCCGCACTGCTTATGAACGAAAATCCATTATTCACCTTCCTGTTTTTACTTCAGTGCTTCGGTTTGTTATTCCCTTTCTTTAATCACCTTTTTAAATTTGATAATCATTTTCTTAAATTCATCAGTCATTTTTACCTCATGAACTTTGCTTTACTCGAGGGATTTTTCAGATTTACCCGGGGCATTAAAACCAGTGTGTGGCAACCTATTAAAAGAAATGTATAAAATAATACACCTGCTGTTTTCTTTTTTTCTGCTAAGTATTATGACTTGGTCAGATCTTGCTGCGCAGAACTTACAAAAACCCAAAGGGAAACAAATTGAAATAAAACACGCGGAGAGTTTATCCTACGACAGTGAAAAAAATGATGCAAAAGTGTTAAGTGGAAACGTTATTTGCGAGCACGAAGGTGCTTTACTTTATTGTGATACAGCCTACATCTACTCCGAAACAAACAGGATGGTGGCCAGGGGGCACATTCTTATTACAAAAGGAGATAGTATCCGTGTTACGGGAGACCGATTGGTTTACGAGGGTAAAACACGCATCGCCACCCTCGAAAACAATGTGAAGTGTGTAGAAAAAGACATGACCTTAACAACCAATCTGCTTACGTTCGATGTAGGTACTTCAGTTGCCAACTATTACAACGGTGGAACCATCGTAAATAAACAAAACACACTGGTAAGCAAAAACGGTCATTATTACTCGGCCACCAAAGAAGCCTCGTTTCATTACGACGTCGTTCTTACCAATCCGGACTACAAAATGAACTGCGATACACTTAAATACCGGATCCCCACAAAAACGTCCTATTTTCTGGGGCCCAGTATCATCCTCAGTAAATCGGATTACATTTATTGTGAGAATGGCTGGTACGACACGGACAAAGAAAAAGCGGCATTTAGTAAAAACGCCTTATTGGTAACGTCACAGCAAAAACTTAAAGGCGATAGTTTGGTGTACGACAGAAAATTAAAACACGGCCGCGCTTTTCGGAATGTAACCCTTGTTGATACCTCCCAAAAATCAATCATATACGGCGACTATATCGATTACAAAGAGTTAAAATCGGAAGCTTTTGTTACCAAAAAAGCCGTTTATGCGCGGATTCTGGAAGATGATACGCTTTTTATCGCTGCCGACACCATGTACCACAAGGATATTGATTCGGTGAATAATTTCTTAAATGCCTACCACCATGTAAAGATCTATAAAAAGAATCTACAGGCCATTTGCGATTCTGCTACCATGAATACAAAAGATTCCCTCATGCAACTATTTAACACGCCTGTTTTATGGAGTACCAATTCGCAGTCGACCTCAAAAATGATCAAAGTAGACATTGGAAAAAACACAATCAAAGGATTTCACCTGGAAGGCAAAGCCTTTTTAATTCAGCAGGTAGATAGTTTAAATCCCGATAAATTTAATCAGCTTTCCGGAAGAAATATTGATGGGATCATTACAACTGATACTGTGCGGAGGGTTATCGTTACGGGTAATGCGGAAATTTTATACTATCCGAAGAATAAAAATAAACTTATGGGCTTAAACCACACCACGTGCACTGAAATATACCTGTGGTTAAAAAGCGGTGAGCTCGAAAGAGTTACTATGAAACCAAAAACAGAGGGGGTGATTGATCCCTTAAAAACGGTGGATGTTGAAAATGCGAAAATAAAGGGTTTTAACTGGCAATACGACAAACGTCCTAGATCCAGATCTGACCTGCACGAGAAAACTAAATAAATTTCTCCGTTATTTTTCGTCCTTAAAAAACAAGGCTTTTAATTCCGTAGCATCTGCAGCCTTCATTCTTCCCGCTATCACCAGAGACAATTGTCTTCTGCGCAGAGCCCCGTCAAAACGTGTTTTTTCAAGTTCGGTTTCGGGTTCTAACGGAGGAACGGGTAGGGGTGATCCATTCTGATCGATAGCCACAAAGGTAAGTATAGCCTCGTTGCATTTGGTTTTAGCGCCCGTGGCCGGATTTTCAACAAACACGTCTACAAATACTTCCATACTGCTATTGAAAGCCCTGCTGACTTTTGCATCCAGAGTTACTATGCTGTTTTGTTTGATCGGATTATCAAACGATACGTGATTAATAGCCGCTGTTACCACCACGCGCCCACAATGACGTTGTGCCGCAATCGCCGCGGTAATATCCACCCATTGCATTAACTTTCCACCAAACAAATTACCAA
The DNA here is from genome assembly GCA_964566105.1 of uncultured Akkermansia sp. GTDB lineage: Bacteria > Bacteroidota > Bacteroidia > B-17B0 > Aurantibacillaceae > Aurantibacillus. Next base: position 4,024 of record CAZMHW010000079.1, on the reverse strand, counting down.
CATGATTGGTATCGTTGGGCAGAACTACTTCTGTATTAATTGTTGCCGATTGCGAGGGTGTTTTTGATTTCATAAAAAGTTTAAGGATGCAAATTTAACTATTATACCTTACTTTTGACCATGGATTTTTTATACGTTAAGGCAATTCACATAATTTTTGTAGTAAGCTGGTTTGCCGCTCTTTTTTACATTGTTCGTTTGTTTATTTATACAACTGAGGCACAAAGCAAGGACGATATAGCCAGACCTATACTCACACAACAACTGGTTCTCATGCAGGGTAAACTTTGGTATATTATCGGCTGGCCGGCCATGGTGGGAACATTTATTTTTGGATTCTGGATGATCTTCTTAAATCCTGCCTACCTTACACTTCCCTGGATGTGGTTAAAATTATGCACTGTAGCTGTGTTAACCGTATATCACATTGCTTGCCAAAAAATACTACAACAGCAAAAACAAGGTGTGTTTAAACACTCTTCTTTCAAACTGCGCATGATTAACGAATTGGCCACAGTTCTGCTGGTAGCCATTGTTTTCCTTGTGGTGGTTAAGTCCACCTCGAGCTTAGTATGGGGCGTGCTGGGATTGTTAGGTTTTGCAGGGACATTAATGTTGGCTGTGTTTATCTACAAAAAACGCCGTAAACAACAAGCCTCAGAAAATTGAATTAGTCGCCCTTTTTTATCCAGGCATGAGGAAAACTATTTTGCAATTGCTGTAATTTGGCAACCGCCTCTTCTTTGGAAGCAAAATGACCGTTACTTACCACGTACATGCCTTTTGCGTTTTTGCCTGAAACATTTACGCGGACTTCCTTCCTGGAAATTTTTTTCGCCAGACGCTGAGCATTTTCAAGAACTGTAAAACAACCCAGAACAATTTCATATTGATTCGCGTGCTCAAATTCCGGGGAAGAATTTAAACTTCCCGTAAACACATCCTTATCTAATACCTTAACAGCCAGTTTTTTTGAATTTTCCAATTCGAGGGTGGCTATACCGTTAGCATCCGCCACATAGGCCAGTTGTTTTTTAGTTGCAGGTAAAACGGGCAATGCGTCATAGTTTAAATTCTGATAGAACGCCTTGGTATTCGAGCCAAAAAGCGACGAGTGTAAATCTCCGTTAATTTTTGAATTAATGGTCAATAGAACCAAAAAGCTAATGAACACCAGAGACAAAATAGCGGGGCTAATCAGTTTTCTGTAATTTCTTTTAACCTTTACAGGTTGTTCGTGTGTATCTGCGCTTATAATTCGATCCACAAACTCAACTTCTCTTTTTGGCTCAGAACTTACTTCCATTTCAAGTTCTTTAATGGAAACGGGGGTAAGACCAAAACTGCTGCTTAAAAAATTAGCGTCCTGTTGTGGTTCGAAACAAATGTTGTTTTCAAAATCAAGGTAAAAAAAACCAATGCCCTCAAGAGACAAACGCCTTTTGGCAGCTAAAATTCCGGAACAAAACTCTGAAAACTCTGTCAAATGCTGCAAAGCTTCCGCTGAAGAGCAAGGGAGGGTGTTCTGAAGCCAAATGGCCAAAATACCGTCATTTTGTTTCAGCTGAGAGTTAAAACTCACCGTTTTGGCCGGGGGAAGTAACATTCCGCCAGAAGCCGAAATATGAGAAGGACTGGATTTGAGCACAAAACCACCAAAACCAGGCAACACAAGGTAATTATTCAGGAACAATTGCTCCTTTATGCCTTTAACTATGGTTTGTTGTACACTCATTTTACAGGATCACAAATGTAATCTTCTGTTTCAAATATAAAGAATGAATTTAGCCTTTAAGTAACTTTTTATTAAATAATTTTAAAAAATGCATCTCACTATTTATGAATATAGTATTTTTGCGATCTTATGATTTTAAACCCTAGCAAAGCATACAAATTACTACTGTTCAGTATTTTATTCACCATTTCCGGATTTTCACAGAAAGGAGACTTAACCTGTAAAGACGTCTTGCAAAAGAGTTTAAAATCCATCAAGGAAGTCAAGGGCTTAAAATACCATTTAAAAATTACCGAACGTGGTAAAAAAGGCTTCAATTATTATGAAAGTGCGGTGAAGTTTAGCCGAAACCCAAGACTTATTTACCTCTACATCAAGGGAATTGAGGTGCTTTGGGTTCAGGGACAAAATGATGGAAAAGCGCTCGTAAAGCCTAACTCCTTTCCTTTTTTTAATTTAAACCTCGATCCAATGGGCAATCTGATGCGTCAGGATCAGCACCACACCCTCAACGAAATGGGATACGATTATTTCGCCAGCGTGATACAAAATACTGTGGACAAACTTGGCGATAAGTTTGACGATGTTTTTTCTATGGCCGGCCAGGAACGTATTAATAACCGTCCATGTTACAAGATCATTATTGACAATAAGGACTTTAAATACATAGATTATACCATAGGCGAAGGAGAGAGCATTACGTCAATAGCCCGTAAGTTTCATATTGCAGAATACATGATCCTCGAAAAAAATCCGAAATTCAAAGACTATTTCGATATCCTCAAAAAAGGACAAGTAATCAAAATTCCAAACTGGTATGCTCGCACTGTTGTAATGTATATTGACGAACTCTATTTTTTACCCATCAGTATGAAGGTAAACGATGACAAAGGACTTTTTGAAGAATACAACTACCACTTTCTGCAGGTAAATCCAAAATTCGAAGAAGGGGAATTTACCCGCAATTACAAAGATTACGGCTTCTAACGAAAGGTTTTTGTTTTATACGTATATTTTTTTTAAGTTTGTCGTATAAATTTTAATTCCATGGATGCCAAGGTTACTCTCTCGTTCAACAAAACAATTATCGAAAGGGCCAAGCAATATGCCGAAACTCAAAACATGAGTCTTTCACGCATGCTTGAACTCATTTTAGATAAAATCACCTCAAATCAGTATGCCTCCATCGAAGATTTTCCTATTTCCGATTGGGTCAACCTTCTTGCCGAAGGTAAAACCGAATACGTTCAGGCTTCAAAAAGTCGTGCCAAACTCAAGGCTGGCTATCATAATCGCAAAAAATAATTAAAACAGCTTACGGTGAAAATCTTTTTAGATGCAAATGTTCTGATAAGCGTCCTTAACAAGGAATACCCTCTTTTTAGTTACAGTTCAAGGGTTCTTAGTCTCGCCGATCATCCTCAGTATAAAGTATATACATCACCCTTGTGCCTTGCCATTGCCTTTTACTTTGCCGAAAAAAAATCTGGCAATGTAATGGCCAGGCAAAAAATAAACCTCCTGGCGCAAAAAATACACTTTACTTCTATTGGACCAAAAACAGTGGAGGAGGTTATCCGGAATAAAAAAATTCACGATACGGAAGATGGGCTGCAATATTATTCAGCCCTGGAATGTGGGTGTAAATGCATCGTTACAGAAGATACTGCAGACTTCTACTTTTCAGATATTGAAGTGTTAACAAGTCGCAAATTTTTAGAAAATTATATTTTCTGAATTTGCTTTTTCTTTTCATATCTTTAAATAATTGAAAAAAACAGGATTCATACTCGCCGCATGTTTGCTTGCATTACTGCCTGCCTGCAGAAAAAAAAGTATTCCGGCAGATGTTTCTGTTTTAGGACTGGACTACTATCCAACAACTTCAGGTAAATACGTCGTTTATGATGTAGACAGTATTGTTTACACAGATTTGCCCAAATACACCCATGTTTATAAATACCGGATTAAACAAAAACTGACAGATAGTTTTACCGATAACCAGGGTAAACCGGCTATCCGCCTGGAACGTTACCTCAAAATGTTTAACCCGGCAAAATCTTACGACAGCATTCCCTGGACGATCAAAGAAGTCTGGATGGTAAATACGGATCAGAAATCTGTGCAGGTGGTTGAATCCAATACACGTTTTACCAAACTTATTTTTCCGGTACAGCAAAATGCCCTGTGGAATGGCAATGCAGGCAACACCCTTGGAGAATGGTCTTATTCTTACGATTATATCGATAAAACCGAAACCTTAAACTCCAATACACTCAACAATGTATT
>CAZMHW010000078.1:0-11297 GCA_964566105.1 uncultured Akkermansia sp. | reverse complement strand
GAGCTGAAGGCGATTCGGAGCGTTTTTGGGGGCCATGCCAACACCATGCCGGTTTCTTCGACGAAGTCCGCCATTGGGCATCTGCTCGGGGCGGCTGGGGGCGTGGAAGCGATCTTTACGCTCATGGCCATGCAATCGGGCGTGGTGCCACCAACCTTGAACCTGCACGATCCGGATGCGGAAGCGAAGGGGTTCAACCTGGTGCCGCTGGTGGCGCAGGAGCATCGGGTGGACGTGGCGCTCTCGAACTCCTTTGGTTTTGGCGGGAACTGCAGTTCTTTAATTTTTTCAAGAGCCTGATTCATGCTTTATATTCATAACATATCCTGCATCTCCCCCCAGAATACATTTTCCGAAACGGATCCTGATATCCTTCATGAATCAGCGGACAATAAATTAAAAGCCCTGGAACCCTCTTACGAAGGGATTCCGAACAACATTTTGCGCCGCATGGGAAAAGCAGTGCGGATTAGCGTTGGAGCAGCACTTCCTTTGCTTCAATCAGATAGCAGCGTAAATGGCATCATTATTGGAACCGCTAATGGTGGCATGGAAGATTGTATTAAATTCATGAACCAGATTATTCAGTACGACGAGGGCATGCTGACTCCTGGTAATTTTGTACAAAGCACTCCAAACGGTCTCGCTGCACAGATCGCCCTTTTAAAGCGTAACACCGGTTACAACATAACGCATGTACACCGTGGCCTTTCTTTTGAAAACGCGGTGATAGATGCCGGTTTAGTATTGCAGGATTTTCCAGAACGCACCTATTTGCTTGGAGCAGCAGATGAAATATCCAGCTATAATTACAATGTGGATTTTTTAGCCGGCTGGTATAAAAAAGAAACTGTCTCCAACAAAGATCTGTATCTCTGCAACTCACCTGCGAGCGTTGCAGGCGAGGGAGCGGTTATGTTAACAGTTAACTCTAAAAAAGAAGGGGCGTTGGCAGAACTAAAGGCCATTCGTACACTGCACAGCAACAATGCGGAAGACGTTGCGAATGAGCTGCGCTCTTTTGTAAAGAAACATCTGCCGGAAACAGGAAGTCCGGACATTCTCCTGCATGGCGAAAACGGGGATAACCGTCTCCTGCATTACTACGAAACAGCTGAACAACAAGTAACTAAAAAAGCGGCCCTACTCCGTTTTAAACACATGTGCGGTGAGTTTCCTACGGCTTCCGGCCAGGCACTCTATTTTGCCTGTAAATTACTTGAAACACAGCACATCCCTGTCCACATGATTAAAAGACCCGGAGAAAACTCACCTTTTAATACCGTACTGATTTATAATAATTACAAGGGCGAGCAACATAGTTTTATGTTGGTCTCAATTCCCGCTTAAACTGTAAAAAGGCCTCTATCGTGCTATTTATGGGCAGATTTTTAAAATAATTGTATCTTCGTAACTTAATCTTTTAATGGTGGAATCTCTTTTAGTCGACAAAGAACATATTACAGAATACATCCCTCAAAAGGCACCCATGGTAATGATTGACACGCTCAATTATTGTGAGGGCACTACCACTAAAACCACCTTGAGGATAGAAAAAGAGAACATTTTTGTAAAAAACGGCCTGCTGCACGAACCTGGAATTGTGGAGAATATTGCGCAAACAGCAGCTGCAAAGGCCGGATACGAGGTAAAAAAACTCGGCGCGGAACCTTTGTTAGGATTTATTGGCGCTGTAAAAGATCTCAAAATTTTTAATCTCCCGAAAGTGGGTGACCTGCTTGAAACCACTGTAGTTATTAAAACTGAGGTGATGGGTGTTACGTTAATTGAAGGAACTTCTTTTTGCAACGGAATTAAAATTGCCGAATGTGAAATGAAAATTTTTATTCAGAAACCGGCCGACACGACCGTTGGAACTTAAATATTCTAAAATGCCAAGATCATTAAGTCATACTACCGAAGTGCATGTACGTTTTAACGAATGCGATCCATTAAACATTGTCTGGCACGGTAATTACGTAAAATATTTTGAAGACGGCCGCGAAGACTTTGGACGTGCGTACAATTTCTCCTACCTCGAATTGTATAATCAGAATGGCGTATCTGTGCCTTTGGTTCATCTGGAAATGGACTATAAAAAAACGGTGAGTTTTGGAGAGATGATCCGTGTGGAAACCAAATTAGTGGATGATCCGGCGGCTAAAATTGTGTTCGAATACAAAATCTATAACAGCAAAAACGAAGTAGTCTGCACCGGTAAAACCATTCAGATCTTTTTAGATATGGAAAAACGGGAATTACTGATTACTATGCCGGCTTTTTTTGAAAACTGGAAAAACACCTATTTAAAATAATTTATGAGCGTTTTTCTCGGAGCACATAACATCGTTAGTCCACTGGGCTTAAGCAGTTCCGAAAACTTCGAAGCACTTCTCAACGGAAAAAGCGCGGTTCAAAAACATCTTTTTGATTTTTCGGCAACACCTTTTTTTTGTTCTAAACTAGAGGAGAGTGTCCTGGACTCCGCTTTTTCTTCCTTTGGTAATAAAGACACTCACACAGCACTTGAAAAAATGTGCATTCTCTCCATTGCCGATGTTGTAAAAAAATCCGGACTGGACTTTAAAGAAAAAAACACCTTATTAATTCTTTCGACTACAAAAGGCAATATAGATTTGCTTGAAAACAACAGCACGTCTATTCCTCAGCAACGCGTTTATTTATCCTCTTTTGCAAAAACTGTTGGCGATTTTTTTAACTGTGTAAACACTCCTTTGGTTGTTTCCAATGCCTGTATTTCAGGGCTATTGGCCATGATCATCGCCAAACGTTTGCTTGAAAACAACAACTACAAACACATAGTGGTTTGTGGCGCTGACCGTGTTTCTGAATTTACACTCTCGGGTTTTAAATCCTTTAACGCGCTGAGCGACGCTATGTGTAAACCTTTTGACGCTTCCCGTGTAGGAATTAATCTGGGAGAAGCTGCTTCATCCGTGCTTTTGAGCAGCGACAAATTATCCAACCTTATCATTTCTGCAGGAGCCAGCGCCAACGATGCGAATCATATTTCAGGTCCTTCCCGTACAGGCGACGGTTTATTTCAGGCTATCAGCCAAACATTTAAACATTACTCTAAGCCAACCGTCGATTTTATTTCGGCGCATGGTACCGCAACGGAATACAATGACGAGATGGAATCCGTTGCTTTTTCAAGGGCACAACTCCAGTCAGTTCCACTCCATAGTTTAAAAGCCTATTATGGCCACACCCTGGGTGCGGCCGGTGTGCTGGAAAGTGTCATTTCACTGGAATCCCTGAGCAGGAATGTACTTATTCAATCCCTTGGATTCGAGACTCCGGGCACGTCACAGACACTCAACCTTATTCAGAAAACGGAATCAAAAAACATAAACAGCTGTTTAAAAACTGCCTCCGGTTTTGGCGGCTGTAATGCAGCGGCTATTTTTGAAAAAATATAACTTGGAAACACTAATCGCTTCATATTGCAAAATAAAAAACAACACCGTTTGGATGAACGGAAAAGAACTCCTGAAAAACGACCCTAAGGAAGACCTCTCCGTTTTTTTAAGCAGCACTTACAAAAACATAAATCTAAATTATCCAAAGTTTTTCAAAATGGATAAGCAGTGTAAATTAGGGATTTTGGCTGCTGAATTGATTCTCAGGGAGCAAGGAGATGTTGAGCACGTGGCCAAAAACGAAGTGGCGCTTGTATTTTCAAATAACGCCGCGAGTTTGGAAAGTGACCGCGCACATGCCCAGGCTATTTCCGACAAACAAAATTACTTCCCCAGTCCTGCTGTATTTGTATACACTCTTCCCAATATTGTAATTGGTGAGGTCGCGATTAAACACAAGCTTACCGGCGAAAACGCTTTTTTCATCTCTGAAGAGTTTGATGCAGAATTAATGCATAACTACGCCTCCATATTGCTACAAACCAAGAGCGCATCATCCGTTCTCTGTGGCTGGGTAAATGTGGATGGAAATAGCGCCGAAGCCTTTGTATATTTCCTTAAAAGTGGTAATTTTAAACAGGAAAACGGGGCTTTTCAAAAAGAGTACAGCACTCAAAACATACAACACTTATACAGCTTATAACATGGAAGTACAGGAAATTATTAAAAATCTAAAATCCCAAATTGTTACTCAATTAAATCTCGAAGAAGTAAAACCTGAAGACATCGACACCAATGCCCCTCTTTTCGGTGACGGATTAGGTCTTGATTCGATAGACGCCCTGGAACTCATTGTACTCCTGGAAAAAAATTACAATGTAAAAATTGAGGACCCTAAGGAAGCCAAAGCTATTTTCACCTCAGTAAAAACTATGGCAGACTACATTCTGGCCAATTCAAAATAAATTTCATACCATTTTCTAATGTCGGCTCGCGTTCATATTACTGGAATGGGCATCATCTCAGCCATTGGTGACTCAGTGGAAGAGAGCTTTCGCTCCTTGTCTGAATGTAAAAGCGGTATTGGTAAAATAAATTTCTTACACACGAGCCATAAGGAAGAGTTTGTTGCCGGTGAAGTAAAACACTCTAATGAGGATTTAATAAAATTGGCGGGTGTCGGAAATTACAACCGCACCACTTTGCTGGCCATCATCGCGGCAAAAGAAGCAGTTAAAAATTCAGGAATAAAAAACATAAAAGAGGCACGCACTGGTTTCATCTCATCTACCACGGTTGCAGGCATGTGTCATACGGAATTATTTTACAAAGACTTTTTCGAACACAAAACCAATGAAAATTTTATTGATTCGCATTTTAGTGGCGTGAGTACGAACGATGTTGCAGCAGTTTTAGGAATTGATGAGTATGTCACCACGATCAGTACTGCCTGTTCCTCTGCCGCCAATGCGGTCATGCTGGGAGCACGTCTGATCAAAAACAATATTTTGGACCGTGTAATTGTAGGTGGTGTAGATGCGTTTTCCAAATTCACCCTCAACGGATTTAACACGCTGATGATACTGGACACCGATTGGTGTAAACCTTTTGATGATAAACGTAAGGGACTAAACCTGGGCGAGGGCGCCGCGTACCTGGTGCTGGAATCAGAGGAACAAATACAAAAATTCAATAAAAAAAGCCTGGCACGTGTAAGCGGGTATAGCAATACCAACGATGCCTATCATCAGACAGCTTCCTCGCCGGAAGGTTACGGAGCCGTGCTTGCCATGCAAAAGGCCCTGAAGGTAGCAGGACTTGAACCAGATAAAATAGATTACATCAACGCGCATGGCACCGGTACCCCGAACAATGATTCTTCAGAAGGGCTCGCCATGCAGACGATTTTCGGAGATCAGGTTCCAAAATTTAGTTCTACCAAAGCTTATACAGGACACACACTTGCAGCAGCGGCCGCCATTGAGGCTGTTATTTCCGTTTTATCCCTGCAACACAACATCATTTTTCCATGCCTCAACCGTAGCGAACAAATGCAGGAACTTAGGATAAGTCCGGTAAGTGTTCTTGAAAAAAACACACCACTCCAACACGTTATGTCTAACTCTTTTGGATTTGGTGGCAATTGTTCCACTTTAATTTTCAGCAAGAATTAATATGGAAGCCTATATCAATTCACTCGCCTGCATTTCACATTACAATACCATCGACGATGCGTTCTTTTTTGAAGAAACGCCATCTATCGCCTCTTCGAACACGCTTTTTATAAGTCCTCCGGTTTACAAGGATTATATTCCTGCAAATACCATTCGTCGCACTTCCCACATCTTGAAAATGGGAATCAGTGCGGGTTTGATGTGTCTGCGAAAAACCGGTTTGGAACAAACGGATGCCATTGTGATTGGTACCGCCATGGGCTGTTTTGAAGATACCGATAAATTTCTGCGTTCTCTTTTAGATAATGATGAGCGTATGTTAACACCTACCTCTTTCATTCAGTCCACCCACAATACAGTTGGTGGTCAAATAGCCCTGTTGGTAAAATGCCACGGATACAACTTCACTTACGTACATCAAAATCTCTCCTTTGAATACGCTCTGCTGGACGCTCTGCTCCTGCTCAAGGAAAAAGAAGCGGAAAATGTGCTGATAGGTGGTGTTGACGAATTGATCCCTCCGTTGTGCGAATTATTCGAAAGAGCTGGTCATCTCAAAAAACAGGAAGACCTGTCTGAACCCCTTTGGGAAAGCTCTACAAAAGGCTATGTTGCCGGCGAAGGGGCCGCTTTTTTCAGCCTGAGTTTAGAAAAAAAATCAACAAGTCTTGCTAAAATAAGAGGCGTTAAAACATGTCAGAAACTACAAAGTTCTGAGGAACTTGCCACTCAGTACAACTTATTCTTACAGGAGCTAAATTTAAAGCACGAGGAGGTTGACTTAATTCTAAGCGGACGTAACGGCAATATTGAGACTGATCAAACACTTAAAACATTTGAACACGCATGTGGTAAACCCATCGCGTTTTTTAAAAATCTTTGTGGGGAATATTTCACAGCCAGCAGTTTTGCTTTGTGGCTGGCCTGCAGAATTATCCAGGAACAGCGTGTACCAGACTGCGCAGGCGCTAGTTTTACATCTGTAAACAAATTAAGGAACCTGATAATCGTTAACACCTCCCTGGATCAATCCTATTCTTTTATCTGCGTAACCACATGCTAAAACACCGCAACATAGTGGTACTTTTTTTGTTGATAGTGGCCGGATTAATTGGTCTTAACAAGTTCCATTCCATTCACTGGAGTATTTACGTTTTCTTATTTCTGATTTTTTCTTTTATCGAATTCTATGGCGCCGCCTTTATACACTCCAACTTTCATTTAAGTGCCATTTGCAGAGCGAATACCCAAGACAAAATCATCGCCCTGACCTTTGATGATGGTCCTGCTCTTCAGACAGAAAATGTACTCCGCGTGTTAGAAGAGACGAACACAAAAGCGACTTTTTTCTGCATCGGTAACCGCATCAAAGGCAAAGAAGACATTTTAAAAAAAATAGATGAGGCCGGTCATCTGATAGGGAATCACAGTTATTCTCATGGATTCTTATTCGATCTTAAAAATACATCTTCATTTGTAAATGACCTCGAATTAGCGAATGCGGAAATAAAAAAAGTCATTGGTAAAGAACCTGTTTTTTTCAGACCTCCCTATGGCGTTACTACACCAGGACTGGCGAGAGCCACAAAAAAATTAAACCTGGAAGTTATTGGCTGGAACATCCGTTCGCTTGACACCAGTATTACTGACAAACAAGAGATTCTTGCGCGGATCAAGGAGCGTCTGAAACCCGGATCTATCGTTTTGATGCACGACACCATTACTGGCATCGAAATTGTATTAAAGGAATTGTTGATCCATTTAAAAGAAAATAATTACACCGTGGTGCCCCTTAACACCCTTATTCAAAAAAAGGCCTATGCTTAGAAAACTCATTTGTTCTATATTTCTGATTTTTGGCCTTCATCTTTCGGCACAAAACTTTAAACAACTTAAAGACACTACTGGATTCAAACAGAAAGTGGATAAAATGTCGAAAGAAACCAACAGTATTGAGAGCGATTTCGTTCAGGTTAAAAACCTGTCCGTGCTTTCCGAGAAAATTACCAGCAAGGGTCATTTTTGTTTCCTGAAACAAAATAATCTGCGCTGGGAGTACAGCGAACCTTACAAATACGTTATTGTCATTAATAAAGACAAGATTTTGATCAAAGACGAAAACAACAAGGTCAAAAAATACGACATGAACAGCAATAAGGTATTTAAAGAAGTGAACGACATTATGATTTCCTGCGTGAATGGAGAGATTCTTAAATCCAGTAAATTCACGATCCACTATTTTGAAAGTGAAAAGTCCTACAAGCTGGAACTTGTGCCACTTCTTAAATCCATGAAGGAAAGTCTCAAAAAAATAAACATGTACTTCGATAAAAACGTGAGCTCTGTTATCAAACTCGAAATGATCGAAAACGGAGAAGATATTACTACTATCGATTTCACGAACAAAAAACTAAACACTCCCATTTCCCCTGAAAAATTTACTCTTAAATAGTTGTTTTTTCCTCCTCGTAATTTCCTGTGCACCAACACGTGGTTACAAATTAAAAGGCCGCTCTGTCGCTACCGAAACGGAGGTAAAACCTATTGTGAACAAAAACAATTCCCTTCTTTACAAAGCGAAAATTGATCTGTATCGCCATCATTACAGCGGGCTCATTGTCCTCAAACAAACCGATGCTACTACGTTCCACCTGACCTTTGTTACTGAAATCGGCATGAAAATGTTCGACTACGAAATTCAAAACACCCATTTTAAACTTGTTTACGTTTTTGAACCCTTGAATAAGCCAAGGATTCTCCAACTGCTCGAGGCGGACATGAAGCTGATTCTATTGCAATATTTGCTCAACAGAGAAGCTCAGCTCTTCGAAAAAAACAGCAGCCGTATTTATAAAATAAAAGATGGGTACCGCTATTACTACATTCTAAATCCGGGAAGCAACACTGTCCAAAAAACACGCGTCAAAGGCCTGTTGTTCACAAAAGAAAAAGTCGATTACATGTACACCGACAGTTTAACAGCCTCACACATTCAATTAAAACACAAAGGACTTATCCGTTTGAAAATAGGACTCAGTCAAATCATTAAACCCACAAGCGATTGATGAAGATGAAAAATACATTACTCATAGATTTTTATACCGAAGTATCCTCTAGCTTTTCACCACAAAACCAGGAGAGTTTTAACTGCACTATTCGATTAAATGCAGAACATTCCATTTACAAAGGACATTTTGAACAGGTGCCCATTGCACCGGGTGTGTGTTTAACCCAGATCGTTAAAGAAATTCTGATGGATAAATTTCGAAAAGAGCTGGTGATGACCCAGGGCGATAATATCAAATTTCTGGCCATGATCAACCCTAACGAAACACCCGATCTCAACATTGCTTTTACAGTAAAATCCACTGAAAACGGACTAGAAGCAAGCGCCATTTACAGTCACAATGGTACCACTTACGTGAAGTTTAAAGGCAAGTTCTCTGCCCTGAAATAAAGCCTTTTTTAGCTTCAAAATCCACCTTTTTTGCTATTTTTACACTCCTGTTTTCGGGGGATACTGGCTTATGATGACTAAACAGCAACACACATTAAACGATCGCTTTGCCGACTCAAAATGCTGTGTCATTATCCCAACCTATAACAATCAAAAGACATTGAAAAAAGTCATTGAAGACACGCTTGCCTTTACTGACAAACTCATCGTGGTAAACGATGGTGCCAATGATACTACACCACAAATTCTGGAGGAATTTAAAGAGTTAATTACTGTGGTTACTCACCCGGTAAATATGGGAAAGGGCCTGGCACTGCGCAATGGATTTAAAAAAGCCCTGGAACTGGGCTACGACCATGCAATTACCATAGACAGTGATGGCCAGCACTTTCCAAGTGATCTCGAAAATTTCCTGGACAAATTACAACACCATTCCGGTTCCCTGATTATAGGCGCAAGGAACATGAACTCGGAAAATGTGCCCGGTGGAAGCAGTTTTGGAAATAAATTTTCCAATTTCTGGTTTCAGGTGGAAACAGGAATTAAACTTCCCGACACCCAATCCGGTTACCGGCTTTATCCCATCAGGCGACTGGAAAAGATCCGTTTTTTCTGCACCCGTTTTGAATTTGAAATTGAGGTGATTGTAAAAGCAGCCTGGAAGGGTATTCCCGTTATTTCTATGCCGGTTCAAATCTTTTATGCCAAAGGTGCTGAGCGCGTGTCGCATTTCAGACCCACCAAAGATTTTACACGCATCAGCATCCTGAATACCTATCTGGTTCTTCTGGCCTTCTGTTGGTATAAACCCATGCGTTTTTTCCGCGGATTGACGCCATCCAACATCCGGTCTTTCATACAAAAACATTTCTTTAACCAGGAAGAATCTATTCTTAAAAAGTCACTTTCCGTGAGTGTCGGTATTTTCTTCGGTATTGTTCCCATTTGGGGATATCAACTCGTTTCTGCCATAGCTGCGGCCTATCTCTTAAAGCTGAATAAAGCTATAGTGATCCTTACGGCTAATATCAGCATCCCTCCTCTGCTACCCTTTATTTTGATTGGCAGTTTGAAAACCGGTGAGATTTTTACCGGAGTTAAAAGTAATTTTTCCTTTCACAGTATTTCACTGGAGACCATCCGTTCTAACCTCTATACCTATCTTGTTGGTGCCTGCATACTCTCCGTTCTCTTTGCAATTTTTATGGGACTCGTAACTTTTTTCACGCTTAGTTTAATCAGGAAAAACAAAAAGTAATCATGCTGGCGCTTCGCATATATAGTTTCTTTCAACGCTATAAGGCTCTCCTTTTTGGCCTGGTAGTGCTTTTATGTGTGAGCTTTGCTTATTTCAGTTACAAACTCAAAACGGAAGAAGATATTACCAAATTCATCCCCAAAGACAAAAAAATAGATGAGATCAATTTTATTCTTCAAAACCTAAAGATCAAGGATAAACTTGTGATCAATCTCTATCACAAGGATGAGAAAACAGACGATCCTTCTGATTTGATGCTTTGCGCGGACAGATTAGCCGACACGCTTCTTAAAACTCAGTCCGATTTCATTAAAGAACTCAACTACAAAGTTTCTGACGATGTGATGTTGCAGACCTACAATTCATTCTACAACAACCTCCCCATTTTTTTAGAGGAAGCGGATTACGAACGCATCGGGCATTTCATTTTAAGCGACAGTATTAAAAGTACCTTAAAGGCCAACTACAAAGCTCTGCTCTCTCCTTCCGGCATGGTGCTGGGACGTTTTATTAAACGTGATCCCCTCAATCTGACACCTCTTGCGCTAAAAAAAGTACAAAGTCTGCAGTTTGACGAGAACTTTGAAACTAACGAAGGATACATTCAAACACGTGACAAAAAAAACCTTCTGCTTTTCATCACACCCTCCGTTAATCCGAGTGAAACAAAACTCAACAAAAAATTTATTTCGGAGCTCGACGGGATTGTTACCAAACTACAGTCCGATTTTAAAGATCAGGTGGTGATCGAATACTATGGCGCCACAGCGGTGTCAGTCGGTAATTCGGTCCAGGTGCGTCACGACAGCATTTTCACCTCCCTCATCGCGCTTGGGGTCATCGTACTTCTGCTTTTTCTTTTTTTTCGCCGGATCCTTGTCATTTTTTACATTTTATTACCTGTGGCCTTTGGCGCTTTATTTTCTCTCACTCTTTTTTATTTTCTTAAAGGGGAAATCTCCGCCATCGCTCTTGGTGCCGGTTCCATAGTCCTGGGAATTGCCATTAATTACTCTCTTCATTTT
>CAZMHW010000077.1:10127-11424 GCA_964566105.1 uncultured Akkermansia sp. | reverse complement strand
CTCGGGCAGCATGGTAAACTCAGAATTAAGAAATGCCAGGTTTACTTTTTCGAATTTTTTTTGATGCAGGAGGTAATTATTCACAAGGAAAGATACTTTCTCTGTGAGGTTAAACGCTGCGTTAGCATGATGGGTGATCTCAACGTGACATAGTTCTACCACGTTTTTGAAATTATTTGTAGAAATGGCAAACATAAACGAACCCGATCCTATAAGCATGGATAGGTAGAGCGGCTCACCTTTCGCAGTTTTTTGACTGTAATGTTGTTTTGTTATGTAAGCTTCACTGGTCACAGAAACAAATCTAATACATTCTTATTTTATAAAACAATTTATTTCCGTTTTCCTTTGCTGCCGGCCGAATTAAATTTTCATTTTTTTTCAGGAAAATACCTGTGATGGCTTAATTTCTCTTTACTTTTGAGTAGCCGATGTTAAAAAAAGATCCAATAACTACCTTTAAAGATCTCATTCCCGGCTATCTGCCTTTTGTACCCAACACCGATCAAAAAAACGCCCTGGAAAAAATAGCAGAGTTCATCTTTAATCCCGACGAAAGAAGTGTTTTTGTATTAAAGGGGTATGCCGGAACAGGTAAAACCAATTTGATCTCGGCAATTACCAAAGCCCTACCGAGCATTAAGTGGCGCAGTGTTTTGCTCGCACCCACAGGGAGAGCGGCCAAAGTGCTCAGCGCTTATTCGCAGAGAGAAGCGCAGACTATTCATAAAAAAATCTTCCGGAAGCAGATGGACGCCAATGGCAGTATCCAATTTTTTCCTGCCGAAAATTTACACAAGAATACCCTCTTTGTGGTGGATGAGGCCTCGATGATTGGCGCCGACTCCGGCGGTGAGAGCCTGTTTAACAGTCTGCTTGAAAACCTGTTTGAGTATGTTTACAGTGGTGTTAACTGCAAACTCATACTGATAGGAGATACGGCCCAATTACCCCCTGTTGGCAGCAATGAGAGTCCCGCCCTTAACAGAGATTACCTGAAGACCGCCTTTTACCTGAATATTTTTTTTTACGAATTAAAAGAAGTGGCCAGACAGAGACTGGAAAGTGGCATTCTTTTAAACGCCACCCGGTTGAGGGAAGGTATTGGAGAAGCGGACTTTGTATTTCCGCAACTTACCTGTACCAGTGATGTGGTTCGCCTTGGCGGAGATGAACTGGAAGACTGTCTCAATTCCGCGATTTCAAAATATGGGGAAGATAATGTGGTAATTATTACACGCAGTAATAAACGCGCTAATTTGTTTAATCAGAGTTTCAGAAACCGGATTAAGCTGTA
>CAZMHW010000077.1:5855-10117 GCA_964566105.1 uncultured Akkermansia sp. | reverse complement strand
AAGAAGACCTGTGCACCGGCGATAAGATCATGATTGTAAAGAACAATTATTTTTGGTTACCCGAAAGTAACGGGGAAGCAGGCTTTATTGCCAATGGAGATATGGCAGAACTGACAAGAATCATAAAACGTGAAGAACTGTACGGTTTTAATTTTTGTGACTGCGTGCTCAGATTTGTGGATTACCCGAATTTGCCTGAACAGCAGGTAAAACTCCTTACAAATTCCCTGTATTCTGACAATCCCGCCCTGAGTGGTGAAGAGCAAAAACAGCTTTACGAAAGCGTACTGGCAGATGTAAGCGAGGAACCCTCGCGGGGGGCCAGGATCGCCTATCTCAAGAAAAGTCCATATTATAACGCGCTTCAGGTTAAATTTAGTTACGCTATTACCTGTCACAAATCTCAAGGTGGGCAGTGGCCTGTTGTGTTTATTGACCAGGGTTATCTGAAAGAAGAAAATATTGACGCTGGCTTTGTAAGGTGGCTCTACACGGCCATTACACGGGCTACAGAAAGGGTTTATCTCATTCATTTCAATGAAAAATTCTTTGTGTAAACCGTTAATTATTAACTCTTTAATGTTTATTAAAAGTTGATTTTATTTTTTAGTCTGCCCATAAACCCTTATTTTTGCTAGATGTTGACGCGTTTTTACTAGATGAAAAGATCTTTAATTCTTCTTTTATCTTTACTTTTTACTCATGCCATTCAGGCACAGAGTTTTATGCGTCCGAATGAGTGGAAAAAATACAAGCGCGAGATCTTTGTTACGGTAGGTACTTCCAATTTTTTAGGTGACCTTGGGGGGCAGTCCGGTAAGGGGAAAGATTATAGTCCTGCGGATTTAAACTTTAACCAAAGCCGTACTTCATTTGGATTTGGGGCGCGTTACAAGCTTAAAAGATCGATCAATGTTTCCGCTAAATTTGCTTATTTGAATGTTAAAGGAGACGATGCCAAAACCAAAGACATTTTCAGGAACAACCGGAATTTAAATTTTAAATCCAATATTTTTGAAATTTCAGCCAGGCTTGAAGCCGGTTACCAGAGTACCAAACGCGGAGGAAGTAAATACGGTGTTCGCCGTAATTACGGCCGGATGAAAAATATCACACATAACCTTTACGGCTTTGCCGGATTGGGAGCCTTTTATTATAATCCTAAGGGTAAAACAGTAGACGGAAAATGGGTAGCTCTGCGTCCACTCCACACCGAAGGACAAGGTCTTGACGGCGGACCTAAACAATATTCCAATTACAGTATTTGTATTCCTTTAGGAGCTTATTACAAAGTAACCATTAATAAGATCTGGTCTGTGGGCATTGAATTTTGTTACCGTAAAACCTTTACAGACTACATTGACGATGTAGGTACGAGCTATTATGACCCTGCAGCATTAACCGCTGCGTATGGACCTCTTTCTGCCCAAATGGCCGATCCCAATCTTGGGAATATTCCAGGCGCTACTATGCCAGCCGGTGACGGAACCCCTGCCCAACGCGGAGACCGTCAAAAAGACTCTTACATGAGTCTGGAGATAACTGCGAGTTACATCTTCAAAAAACAACGTAAATCTGCCCGTTTAAGAAGTAAATTCTAGCGGTATTCTCTCATTAAGCCTTCCTGGTTATCAGGTTCGGTTTATTCGCAGTTCAGGTAATGGATGCTCTTTAAGGTCAGTATCATGCTCAAAATTGTGGAGGCAGAAAAACAGCTTATCTGTTGGTTTTATATCTCTTCTCTTACTTTTTCCTTAGATGAAAAAGTAACAAAAAATCAAGCCAAAAATATTTTCCACCCGCCTCACGGAAAACTACAGCTTTTACGCGCCCCAAAGATACAGGAGCGCTAAAGCCTTGTTTTCTCGTTTCACCCCGACACGGCTCCAATTTTTGGCAGGCCACCCACCGGACCTTCTGTGTGGGCTGTCGGTTAATTTTTAAAATATGCTAACGCTCCTGATTAAAAAAACTGGCTGTTAACCTGGAACCATTTTGTACATTACTCTTTTTGTCGGCTTTGTATATTTTTTTTTGAAAATCAAGGGACTTTTTAAAAGGAATTCGGGAAAAGCTCGTGACATTTTGAATAGTGATGGTCGCCTTGCTTTTCACGAACGCGTGCGAGTACTTGAGGATAGCTGTGCGTGATTCGAAGGATTTTGGTAAGAAAAAGTAAGGTGAGAATTTAGAAGTAAATTTGGTCAGCATTGAATTTCAAGTCCACTCTAAACTTAAATTTTTCTCATAATTAGCAACTGTTTGGCTGATCCACAGGCTTTGGATCTGATTCTACGCTCACTAAACTGCTGTACATTCTTAATTGTTATTCTAAGTTGATGAGGCGGAGAGGGGTATTTGAGCAAACTCATGGAAATAAAAAAGCCCCGAATTGCTTCGGGGCTTTTAAAAAATCAAGTAAGATTATTTTTTTGCTGCAGGAGCTGCCGCTTTTGCAGCCGGAGCAGGAGCAGCTGTTTTTGCTGCAGCTGCTGGAGTTTCTTCCACAGCTACGTTACGCGTTGTATCTACGCTCACGATAGAAATGTTTTTTGGATGCAATAAAGTGATTCCGTCGATGTTGATGTCACCGGCAGAGATAGATTTACCGATACCCAGTTTTTCGATGTTTAGATCGATAGACTCAGGTAATTTAGCGATAAGACCTCTTACTTTTACTTTACGCATTTTAACGGTTAATTTTCCACCCGCTTTTACACCTTCTGAAGTACCAACAGTTTTAACCGGTAATTGAACGGTTACTGGTTTATCATCAGATACCAATAAAAAGTCAGCATGGATTAACTTATCGTTAATTTTATGGTATTGTGCTTCCTGTAAAATAGTTCTGTAGTTTTTACCTTCAATTTCAACATTTACCAGGTTTGTTTCCGGAGTAAAGATGATGTTTTTGAAGTGACGGATATCGGCACTAAAGTGAATTTGTTCACCTGCTCCATAAATTACACATGGAACGTGACCCTTAGCTCTGATAGCCTTAGCATCCACTTTCCCTACGTTCGCTCTTGGCGAACCGCTCAAAGATACTGTTTTCATTTTTTGTTGTTTTTATTTGGTTTATAATTATTTACTAAAGAATAAAGTTGCTGCTAATAGACTCGTAATTGTGAACGCTGTTAATTACTTTAGCAAAAAGCGGAGCAACACTGATCACCTTAATTTTAGGACATTCCCCGGTAAGAGGAATTGTATCCGTTACGATGAGTTCCGTTAATTTGGAATTCTGAATATTTTCGTAGGCTTTTCCTGACAATACCGGGTGGGTGCAAATTGCTCTTACGCTCAGCGCTCCCCTTTCCATCATCATATCGGCCGCTTTACAGAGCGTTCCGCCAGTATCCACGAGGTCGTCCACTAAAATAATGTTTCTACCTTCAATTTCTCCGATAGCGGTCATACTTTCCACCACATTCGCTTTCGCACGCTGCTTGTAACAAATTACCATTTCGGCTTTTAAATGTTTGGCGTATCCGTTTGCACGTTTACTACCACCCATATCCGGAGCGGCCATGGTTAAGTTCGGTAGATTTAAAGATTTAATATAGGGTAAAAAAATAGTTGAAGCGTAGAGGTGATCTACAGGCACGTTAAAAAAGCCCTGAATCTGATCCGCATGAAGATCCATGGTCATAACACGGGTTGCCCCTGCTACAGCAAGCATATCGGCTACCAATTTAGCTCCAATAGCTACGCGCGGTTTGTCCTTTCTATCCTGGCGGGCATATCCGTAATAAGGAATAACTGCTACAATGTGACGGGCGCTGGCACGTTTGGCTGCATCTATCAGCAGGAGTAATTCCATTAAATTATCGGCAGGCGGCATGGTGCTTTGCATAATGAACACGCTGTGCCCGCGGATACTCTCCTCGTAGGAAGCCTGAAGTTCCCCGTCGCTAAAGCGGTAGTGTTCCACTTTACCGAGTGATTGTCCGTAAGAAGTGGCGATTTTTTCCGCCAATACTTCTGTTGCAATTCCTGAAAATAATTTAACCTGTGATTCCATTTTTAAGGACTGCAAATATACTAATTTTTGTGGATAGATTACAATTTTAGGGGCTTTTATTGCGATATTATTTTGAATTATACAAAACTTAACGTAGCTTTGCCCGCCTGTTAAAACGCCTGCCTTTAGAAAGGTGAGAGTAAACAATGCCTCGATGGCGGAATTGGTAGACGCGCTGGTCTCAAACACCAGTGTCTTCACTGGCATGCCGGTTCGAGTCCGGCTCGGGGTACAAAAT
>CAZMHW010000077.1:3313-5845 GCA_964566105.1 uncultured Akkermansia sp. | reverse complement strand
ATCAGAGTGAGAGTGGAGAGCGAGAGCGAACCCTCGAAACTCTGATTTTTCTCAAAACCCACTCTCACGCTCACGCTTATGTTCGATTTCGAAAAATTAGATGTTTACCAAAAAGCCAAATCCTTCAATAAAACGGTTTACCATTATCTTCAATCCAATAAAAGTTTAGATTCTACAACCAGGAATCAATTACGGAGAGCCTCTTTTAGTATTATGTTGAATATTGCAGAAGGGTCAAGCAGGTTCAGTAATGCCGACAGAAGGAATTTTTATGTAATTGCGAGAGGCTCCGTATTTGAATGCGTAGCTATTTTCGAGTTTATGAAAGAAGAACAATTATTGAAAGAAGATCTACATAAAGATCTGTATTCAAAATCAGAAGAAATCTCCAAAATGATTTACGCGATGATTAAAAATCTGAGTTAGCTTTCCTTAACATTTTAATCGCTTGAAAACTATCCAAAAAGTTCGATAAACAAGGCCCTCCGGGTACAAAATCAGAGCGAGAAACAGAGCGAGAGCGAAGTTTCCGCTTTGATTTTTCTTCATTCTCGCTCTCATTTTCAAATCAACCCAACCAATGTTTGAATTCCAAAATCTTGACGTTTATAAAAAAGCCAAAGCATTTCATCTTGATTGTAAGAGTTTTATCCTAAACAATAAACTCGACAATTACGTTAGGGACGAACTAAATACCATACTTAATGGCAAATTAGGCTAAGAATCATCTGTTCTATTGGGATATCGGTCTACAAACGTCACAAAGCAAAATTATGTCCGGTTTAGAAACCATCTTCATGATTTAGAGCTAAACTCCGAAAGAAAGAAAAGTATAGCACAAAACGGAACGTAGTGGTTGTAGAAATTATAGATATGGCACAGAACGGAATCTTAATACCTAAATAGATTCGTTAAGGATCATTAATTATAAAGTAGTAGTTAATTTTGTTTTGCACACTGCAAAACTATAATCACGATTTATAGCAGCTTACCAATTTAAGAGCATGTCTTAGATTACTTTTGAATGTTTTCGAATTGTTTCATTTGTTTTAATTTTTTACTTAAAACCATCCTTTCTCAACATACCTCCATTTTAATTCAAACTAAAAAGAATCTTATTGTTATTTATTCTTATTGAAAATCAATAACTTGCGTTATTTTAGTGTATATTTTACACTATGGATAATGTTTGAATAACAAAACAATATATCTTTGTGTCATAATTACACTAAGAAAGAATGAAACAAAATTCAAAATACGAATACGATTATCAACGTCCTGCTCTAACTACAGATTGTGTGATCTTTGGATTTGATGGCGGTGAATTGAAATTGTTGTTGATTGAAAGAGAAAAGGAACCTTTTAAAAACAAGTGGGCATTACCGGGTGGTTTTGTATTTATGAACGAAACAACAGAAGCTTGTGCGAAAAGAATATTGCTGGAGAAAGCAGGTATAAAAAATATGTTCATTGAACAACTTTATACATTTAGCGAAGTTGACAGAGACCCACGTGAACGAATTATTTCAGTCGCATATTTTGCATTGGTTAACAAACATCAGTATGAATTAATTGCTGGTCGTGATACAGTTAAAGCCGACTGGTTTGAAATATCTAAATTACCAAAATTGGCCTTTGACCACGGCAAAATTGTGAAAGCTGCAATTCAACGATTAAAAGGTAAGGTATCCTATCAGCCAATTGGATTTGAATTATTGGATGAAAAATTCACTTTATCGCAATTACAAGCTGTTTACGAATCTATACTTGAAACAGTCATTGATAAAAGAAATTTCAGAAAAAAAATATCAGGAATGGGCTTGTTAATAGCATTAGATGAAAAAGAAAAAAATGTAGCACACAAAGCAGCTCGCTACTACAAATTCGACAATAAGGCCTACAAAGAACTAACACAAAAAGGATTTCACTTTGAACTATAAATACTCTATTATGAAAACAATTAATTTATTTGAATCAAACGAGCTAGTTGAAATAAAGAAATTCGCTGGGGGAGAATGCCACATTAAATTCTTAGCAGAAATTAATGAAGAAGACAAAATCCGTATTAAGACAAGATTAAATTCATCGGATGATGTGATGAATTTATGTTTGGCAGTTGATGCACTTAGAAATATGTATGTGAATTATATCGAAGTTTTTATTCCCTACATTCCTTATGCGAGACAAGATAGAGTGATGGTTCCGGGAGAACCTTTATCAAT
Source organism: uncultured Akkermansia sp. (assembly GCA_964566105.1). Taxonomy (GTDB): domain Bacteria; phylum Bacteroidota; class Bacteroidia; order B-17B0; family Aurantibacillaceae; genus Aurantibacillus. The sequence continues at coordinate 3,623 of CAZMHW010000077.1, read as the reverse complement.
AAAAGTATTTACCAATATCATCAATAGTTTAAATTTAAATAAAATCATTGTGTTTGATGCGCATAGTGACGTTTCTGTTGCACTTTTAAACAATTGCCAAAATACTGCAAACTATGAAATGGTAAAGCACTTTTTGACTGAATTAAACTTAACTGATTTCACTCTTGTATCTCCAGATTTAGGCGCATATAAAAAAGTAGATAAGTTGGCATCAAAAATTAATTACAAAGGCCAAATAGCAACCGGTATAAAAGTTCGTGATTTGGCTACTGGTCAAATTATTAGAAGTGATGTTAATGCTGAAAATTTA
>CAZMHW010000077.1:0-3303 GCA_964566105.1 uncultured Akkermansia sp. | reverse complement strand
GGCTTGTGTTGTTGTCGATGATATATGCGATGGTGGCCGAACATTTATAGAATTAGCTACTGCATTAAAAGCAAAAAATGCCGGGGATTTATACTTCATTGCTTCGCATGGAATATTTAGTCATAATGCGTTGGAAAGATTAAAAGAAGCAGGGTATAAAAATGTATGCAGCTCGAATTCAATATCAAACATCGAAGTAAATAGTTTTTATAAATCATACAATGTATTCTAAAATGACATATAGTGTTGATTGGTTGAAATCACAATCTCAAGTTGATTACCTTTTCTTTTGGGGACATCAACCAAGTAGAGATGGGTCAATCATTAAAACTTGTATGAGTCAATGGTGGGCTTCTAAGCTTGAAGAAGAATCTATTATTTATAAAACGGCAGAGCACTATATGATGGCTCAAAAAGCACTCTTATTTAACGATGTTGAAACGTTTGAAAGGATTATTTCCAAGGATTCTCCAAAGGACGCTAAGGACTTAGGAAGGCAGATCCGAAATTTTGATAATGAAGTTTGGAATAGACATAAGTATCAAATTGTAAAACAAGGAAATTATTTAAAGTTCAGTCAAAATGAATCATTGAAAACATTCTTAATACAAACAAAAAATAAAGTTTTAGTAGAAGCGAGTCCAGTAGATACTATATGGGGAATTGGCTTAACAGAGGATAGTCCAAAGGCTATGAATCCTAGTGATTGGAGAGGAGAAAATCTTTTAGGGTTTGCATTAATGGAAGTGAGAGATGAATTAAAAACAATTTAAAAATGAAAGATTTAAAAAATATAAGCAAGTTATTGAGTTTAGTGCTAAGACATAAGCCAGAAGAAATTGGTGTTACGATGGATGCCAATGGTTGGGTTAGTGTTGACGAATTAATTGAAAAATGTAACATTAACAAAGTATCACTTGATTTTGATACGCTAGAAGAAATAGTAATAACAAGTGATAAACAAAGATTCGCATTTAATGATGAGTACACTAAGATAAGAGCAAATCAGGGGCATACAGTCAATGTAGATTTAGAATTTACAGCGACCAAGCCTATTGAATTTCTTTACCATGGCACTGTAGTAAAATACATGGATGGGATCAAATTAAATGGTCTTCAAAAAATGCAACGTCTACATGTACATTTAAGTAAAGACTTAGAAACAGCTATAAAAGTTGGTAGCCGAAGAGGTAAACCGATTATATTAAAAATACATGCATTAAAAATGTATGAAAAGGGATATGAGTTTTATTTATCAAAAAATGGAGTTTGGTTATGTGATCATGTTCCTACAGAATTTATAGAGTTTTGATATGGAAAACAGAACACTTGTAATAGGAGACATTCACGGTTCTTTAAAAGCTTTAGAACAAGTTATTGAGAGAGCATCAGTATCTAAAAATGATAAATTGATTTTTTTGGGAGACTATGTTGATGGTTGGTCGCAATCGTTTGAAGTGATTCAGTATCTTCTTGAATTGAATAAAACAAATGAATGCGTATTTGTGAGAGGGAATCATGATACTTGGTGTGAAGAATGGCTAAACACAAATATTGCAAATGAAATTTGGCTAAAACATGGTGGTGAGGCTACAGTTAAAAGTTACTTGTCAGTAGGCCATGAGGATAAGGCAAGTCATTTGGCATTTTATAATTCAATGGTTAATTATTTTATTGATAGTGAAAATAATTTATTTATTCATGCTGGATATTCTTCAATGCATGGGCCTCAAGCAGAAGTGTATGCTACTAATTATAGTTGGGATAGAACATTATGGGAAATGGCTTTGGTAATGGATAAAAGAGTTGAAAAAGAGTCCAGACTTTACCCTAAGAGATTAAAACTTTTCAATGAGATTTATATCGGTCACACTCCCACACTAAACTATGATGTTGATACTCCCATGAATGCAATAAATATCTGGAACGTGGATACAGGAGCGGCATTCTATGGCAAGTTATCAATCTTAGACATCAACACAAAAGAATATTGGCAAAGTGATGTAGTAAAAGATCTACATCCAAATGAAAAAGGAAGAAATTAAAATGAAATTAGAAAAATACATAGAGCAAGTAAAAAGACTACCCATTGACGGTAAACAAATAATTGGTCAAATAAAAGAGGATAGCATTATAGTATATCAAGCATTTAATCCAAATATTGCTGATTACGCTGTGAAAAATCAAAAGTTTGGAGGTGAGTACTACAGTTTCAACAGAATGTCATGGATTAAACCAGGCTTTTTATGGATGATGTATCGTGCAGGTTGGGCATCAAAAGAACATCAACAAAAAATCTTGGCAATTACATTACCAATTAGTCACTTCAAAACCATTTTGGAACAAGCAACAATAAGTTCTTATAATGAAGAAATCTATCCAACAAAAGAAGAGTGGAAAAATGAATTAGAAAAAACCGAAGTTCGCTTACAATGGGATCCCGACCATAATCCATTCGGAATAAAACAAGAGCGAAAAGCAATACAACTAGGAATGAAAGGAATGATTCTGAAACGTTTTTGTACTGAATGGATTACTGAAATTAAAGATATAACAGAATTCGTAAAAGAAGAATATGAAAAAGTTAAAGCTAATGAAATTGACGATTTAAATATTCCTTATGAAGAAATATTGAACATTGAAGAGTTGCACATTAAAAAAAGACTTAACCTAAAATAATTATATGAAAATGAATCCATTAATGTTGATCGACTTTTATAAAGCAGATCACCGCAGACAATATCCTGAGGGAACAGAATTAGTTTACTCAAACTTTACTCCTCGTAAATCTCGCCAAGCTGAAAATGAAAATCTGGTTTTCTTTGGTTTACAATATTTTGTAAAAGAGTATTTAATCAAGCAATGGGACGAAGGCTTCTTCAGTTTACCAAAAGAAAAGGTTGTTGCTGATTACAAACGCCGAATGGATAATGCTTTAGGGAAAGACAGTATTCCAATTGAACATATTGCGGAATTACATGACTTAGGATATTTACCTCTAGTTGTAAAAGGGTTACCTGAAGGAACTATTGTGTCACCTAAAATTCCTGTTGTAACAGTTTATAATACAGAGCGTAAATTTTTCTGGTTAACTAATTACTTAGAGTCATTAATGTCTGCAATTTTATGGAAGCCTTCAACTAGTGCAACCACTGCATTTCAATACCGTAAAGTTTTTACTCAATATGCAAAAGAAACGGTAGGTGGTGATGATTTAAGTTTTGTTTATTGGCAAGGTCATGATTTTAGTTTCAGAGGAATGAGTGGTATTGAAGATGCTTGTATTAGTGCTGCGGGACATTT
>CAZMHW010000076.1:0-11533 GCA_964566105.1 uncultured Akkermansia sp. | reverse complement strand
CCAGCAAACAAATTTCATTTTACCTGCATTTTGAAGACGTGCCTTATTTTAATCGTTTTTTTAAGAAACATACACAACTCACACCACTGCAATACAGAAGGCACTTTTATAAAAAATCGTTGAAAAGTGCAATCTCTTAATTCAATAGTGCAGTACTATCTCCCTGTAATGGTCTACATTTGCCGGAATCGTCCTGTTTAAAAGTCTATAACAAACACACAACTATATGAAAAAAACAATTACTACCGTCCTTGTTCTGCTCACTGCTCTTATTGGAAGTTCTGCTTTTATTCTGCAGAGTAATAATGGAATTGCGGGTTATACCGGCTCTCCCGGAGAAATTACCTGTTCAGGAAACGGATCCTGCCATGGTGGTGGTTCCAGTGCCACTTCCGGCATTACTATTACAGCCGTTCCGGCTTTCTCTGTCAACATTAATTCCGATCTGGAATACATGCCCGATACTACTTACCAAATTACGGTGCAGGCCTCCGCGGCCGGTTCACACGTTATGGTTTTGGCTGTGAGGTGTTAAACGCATCGAATACAAATACTGGAAATCTGCAAAACGCCGGCACCGGGGTGAAATTTTTAAACTCGGCAGGAAAAAGAAATGCTGTACATACCACTCCTAAAACAGGTAATGCCATTGCTTCATTTACATTTAAATGGGTAGCTCCATCGGGTGGTGACGCTACCTTTTATGCCATTGCCAATGCTGTTAACGGCAACAACAATACCGGTGGGGATTTTGTAATTTCCCCGGTTTCCATGAACCTGGTAGCAGCGCCGGTACCTCCTCCCGACACAAATACGGTTGGAATTAAAGAAAACACCTTTGTACCCGTAACGGGCGTTTCGGTTTACCCTAACCCCGCTTCTTCTTTAACCAATATTTCTTATTATTCAAAAACCAGTAGTCTTATTACTGTTGAATTAATCGATATAAAAGGAGTGCTTGTAAAACAATTGTACAAACAGGAAGAAACTCCGGGTCAGCACTCGCAACTTCTGAATATTGCCGGAATTGAATCGGGCGTTTACTTTATACGACTCTTGTCAGATAATAAAAAGGTCTCGCAGAAATTGGTGAGTATTCAATAACGGTCTCAAAAAACTTGAGCGTTGATTCTGACTTAGCGCTTTTGCATCCATTCAAAATTACTTAAGCCCCTTAACCGGGGCTTTTTTTATGCTCATTTGTTTTTTGATGAGTTTTATAGAATTAATAGTTGATGGTATTTAGCAATTAACCATTAAATAGTCCCCCTAAAAACTACCCAATCGGGTAGTTATTTTTAACTTTCAAATACTTACATTTGAAGTATAACCCACTACAATCCTTTTAAAACCCAAACCAATTAAAAAATTAAGCTAATACTCTCCATTAATAAAAAAGATGTCTACTAATAAATCCAGGCGTTTATAAACCAAGATCAAACCGGTGTGCATTCAATACAAGTTTTCAATGTTCACTCGCTGAAAAACACGTTTCAGTAAATAATTAAGATAAAATTAACTGTTTCTTAATTTTAGACAATAAAACTTAGAAAACTACGTATTAATATTACGGTGGGAATTACCCAAGTTCTTTTATCCCAAAACCTTCATTTAACTCTACATAAATTAATTTCCCAAAATCAATTAAAAAAACAAACCTATGAAAAAACACATCTTTATTTTGTTGCAAATTTTTCTATTGTGCATTTCAGGAAAATTAATTTCACAATCTGTGCCCACAGGTAATACAACGAATCTAACTCCGGGAGGATTTTTTGACAAGGTTCATGATCGCTTTGGAAACGAGTACCAACTTTCAAATTTGAATCTAAATCATATAAAACCTATTGGGGGTACTTCAACCGTTCAGTCTTTACCAACACAATCTTGTATTTCAGGGTATTTTCATTTGTTTTTCGCTCCGGGTAGTTTTTTTGATAACAATTCTGCTGCACAGAACTTGATGTGCCAGCTCTGCTCAGATATTTCTTCTTTCATCGCTTCACCTCTATCCACATCAACCTACAGTAATGTTAAGGTAAATCTTTACTGCGATAACGAAACGTCTTCTGCGCTTGGCACAGCAAGTTGCTTTTTTCTTTATCCAGTAAATGCATCTAATCCAAATCAAGGAATTATTGAAGGTGTGGTACAAAAATTTATAACAACGGGTGTTGACCCTTATTCAAGCATACCGGTCGGACCTTTTACAAACCCCAACAGCTTTTATCATGCTTACATTAAAGCGAACCCTTCCGTAAACTGGAACCTTAATTTAAGTACAATAAATATAGGATCAAATGAGAACGATCTCTATAGTGTAATGCTTCATGAAATTTCTCATGCTCTAGGATTCGTTTCTTTAATCGGCTCTAACGGGTTATCTCAATTTGGAGCATCTGATAATTATTTTACACGGTACGACCAATTTTTGAAAGACTATTCGGGTAATCCATTATTATCTACATCGACACCATCATGTCCCAATACCAATATTGTTTTTACGGCTAGCATAACAGCCATTTCACCTTCCAACTGTGTTTCAGGAATGGTTGACGTAACAAATTGTTCTATTGCTGCAACATATTCAAGCAGCAGCGTAAATAATGTAAAAGTCTTTACTCCGGATTGTTATGTTACTGGTAGCAGTCTAAGTCATTTTGAAGACTACTGCACTTGGCCTTCAAGTTTCACCACTGTATGTACTCCGACTCCATCATCTACATACAACAATTTCTATTTCACAATGAGCAATGCTGTTAGCACAGGTAGTTGCTATATAAAGAGGTATTTAAAAGAAGAAGAAAGGCATGTTTTGTGTGATATTGGTTATACCGTTCAGCCGACATATTCAAGCACTTCTTCAGCAATTATTGACGGGACATCAAGTTCACATGGTTACACGGCAGGTTTATGTTCAGGTTCAAATATTTGGGGACTAAATGATGTGTTAGTTAATGGTATTTATACGTTTACAGCCATTGCTTCTTCAGCAACAAACTCTATTTCCATACCTATAACTTCCATAACTGTCAATGATTCGCCTGCGACTACGTCTATTTCGTGCCTAGATGTGATTTATGGAAATGCCACTTATTCCATTTCAGGATCCAATTTAATAGTTACGGCAAATACAAATGTTACGGGTCTAGTTCTAATAAAATATTTGCCAAAAAATTCCAGTGGTCAGTATGGCGGACCTACATACATTTATTGTTACTTTATTCCAGGCAGTTGTAATCCACCTGATGCTTGTGATATGATTCAAAATGGCCAATTCGAAAATACAAATTCATCGGGTTTAGGATGTGGCCCGATTGGTACCCAAAGCAATTCAGCATCATTAAGTTGTTGGGATAATCATCTTGGAAATGTCGACTTATTTACAAGAAGTTGTGCCCAAAGTGGTGGACAGTATAATTTAGGGACAAACACTTACAATAGCACTCCTCCTATTAATAGTTTCAATGGATCTCCCAATAACGGAATAATTGGTTTAGGTGTTAACACTTTTGGCTCTGAAGTGCTTAAAAATAATCTGAGTAGCCCCTTAATTCCTTCTCAAGTTTATCAACTCTCAATGTGGATTTTAAATACTCCTCTGTATAACGCTACTACAACCCCAATGGTTATCTCAGTTACCTCAAATTCTGTTTTCGCATTTACTGGAACTCAATTATATCCAATAAATCTTAATGTCATAACCGAATTTACAGTCCCACCAAGTCCCGTATGGGCTTTATACACAAATACTTTTGTATTTACACCAAACATTAATCATAATACCTTGCTTATCGGCACTGATATTCAAAAAACAATGAATTATGGCTTCTATACATCCTCAACAAATGGTAATCTCTATTGCTTTATCGATAATGTATCTCTTGTATCTTTACCTACACCTACTTTTTCAATTCCTAATGGTAGTAGTTGTGGTAATACTACTTTTACAAATTTAGCTCAATATACCTCCCCAATTCCCGGTGTTTTTACGGGCACGGGTATCACTTCTGTCACAACCGGAAGTAACACCCAATATAATTTTAACTCTTCTGGTACCCTTACAGCAGGAAATTATCCTATCGGATTTACATATACATCAACGTCGGGTTGCGTAAATACTTTATGGCAAAATATTGCCGTAACTCCTTCAATTAGCGTTTCTGTGACTGGCTCAACTATTATTTGCAATAATCAAACAACCGGAGTACCAATTACTGCCACTTCAACTTGTAATTCTTGTGCCAATGTGAACTACATATGGCAACCTGGATTTTTGGTAGGAACATCTCAAGTAGTTACACCGACTGTTACTACTACCTATACCGCCTCTGTTTATACGGGAAGTTGCATCTCATCACAAACTCTTGCCATAACGGCCAGAACAAACTGCTGTACACAATCCGTTACCGCATATGCCTCACCTTCAATCGTAATTACCACGACGATGTCCAACGCAACAGCTTTTAACAATGATCTCACTGTTACTTCGGGCGGTTGGCTCACTTTGACAGGCTCAGAGTTTCTATTTGCATCAAATGTCAAAATCATTGTAAAATCTGGAGCCATTTTAAGTATCAATGGGGCTCATTTATATGGTTGTACAGCCGATCTTTGGAAAGGTATCGTTGTGGAAAGTGGAGGAACTGTCCGGGTACAAGTTCCTTACCTTACTTACGACAATTTAATTGAAGATGCACTAACTGCCATTGATATAACAGGTCCTTTATCCTCCGGCACTTCGCTGGATATAAATAGAACAACTTTTAATAAAAATTATATAGATATCAATATTTCAAATTATACACTGACAGCAAGTCCGTACCCCTTTACAGTAGAAAATTGTGTCTTTACTTGCCGCAACCTACCTTTTACCTCCACAGCTTGGCCTCAAACCGGAACATCCTCTTCTGCATCTACAACAGCAGGACAATTAAGAACCGAAATTACATCCACTACTGGCTTAAGTTCTCCATACATTTCACCAGGTTACACAGTAACAACTCTCAAAGCTCCCTATTCAGGAAAAAAATCGCACATAGCTATTCAATTGGACAATATGGGTGCAACTAACAGTACCGGTATGTATGGTGTCACAATCGGAAATGCCACTAACACCGCCGCCTTCAATTTATTCGATACTCACGACGTATTTATATTTGCAAATAACAGCAATGTAAGTTCTCAGAACAATGTATTTCAAAATACTACGGGTAATTCTTATGGAGCTGTTCAAAATGGTAACGTAATTACTAAAATACCGGGAGCTGCTATCATAGACTTTCAAACCGGTGTGTTAAATGCTAAACTCGATCTCAATTCCAGCAGCTATAACACAGGAAATCGTTTTTGGAATTGCCACCGTTCAGTTATGAGTACAAATGTTTATAGCGTCAATATACACAATGCCATATTCAGAAGTACTCAAAGTAGCTTAAACGGTTCCGCAGTTCTACCTGGATGTTCTGGTTTAAATCTTTCAACAAATCGTTTTGCTTATCACATTTATGAAAATGAATTCACTAACATTAACAGTCCTATTAATATATCTATTGGGCCTGGAACTTATACATCTTATGCAACTGGTTACCAACAAAATGGGATTTATGCTGATAGAATCCGAGTATATCAGAATTCCATTTCTGCGGGATCAACCAGCACCACAAATTTCGTGAATAATGCTATTGCCATCAATGGGCCCGGAAGCGTCGCTTGGTTTGTTCCAACTTACAGCGTTTCCCCTTTCCAACAAGGGGTTATTGTAACAACTAATACGATAACAGATGTTTACCGAGGAATTTCAATCGGAGGAGTTATGGGCTTGCAGACTGAAATTGCGAACAACATTATAACTCTTAAAGACGACAACTATATAAATAGTGGCGGTGCTCAGTATGGTATCAATCTGGAAAATACCAATCCCACGACAGGAGCCACCATTGGTAAAAATATCATTTCTTATAACACCGTCAGTTTTGCTTCGCCAAGTTCTTCGACAAACGTACATGGCACGTTAATTTATTGTGGAACCAATGGTTATGGTTTGTGCTCCCCAAGCATTACTTGCAACAGTCTCACCAAAGCTTATCAAGCCTTTGATTTTGACAATTCAAATAGTGGAACTTTATGGGCAGGCAATACTATGACTTTACCAATTGCGAGAGGATTGGTGCTTACTAATGCTGGGATGATCGCTGCTCAGGGTGGCAGCACCTATGCGTCAATGAACGGTTGGTTTCCTGGAGGCAGCTGGACATCTAGCACAACCGTACACACATACGTTGATGGAACCAGTGATGCTCAATTTTCAAGACTGTATGTGAAAGCGGGCTCTGCAACAACTCCTACAAATAATGCAGGGCCTATTTCTGCTCAAAGTTATGTGCAAACTGGATATATTAACCAAATTTCTGGTTCTGAATATAATTGTTATGGAATGCCTAATGGCAGAGTCGTTAGCATTCCTAACGAACATGATTTTTCCTCACTCGATCAGTTTTATATGGCGGAAATAGCACTTTATCAATTTCTTCACAAAAATGATAGTTTACGCACTTACGATGCCACATTAGGGGATTTTTATATTAACCTATCAGGAAGCACCATTGCCAAATTCACTGAGATAGAAGAAAAAATTTATGGTGGATATCGCACTGAAGCCTCAACCCTAAATTCTGAATTAGATGAAAATTACCTTGGCACAGTTGAAACAAACTACAAACATTTTTATAGCCTTTACCTTACCTATGCTGACAGTTTGTTTAACCCTACAACAGCAGCAGATAGCTCAGCCCTAATGGACTTGTGCAATTTATGCCCTGGAACGAATGGAGCCTGTGTCTATCAAGCAAGAGCTCTTTACAATCTTGTGTACAAAGTTGTTCTAAATCTTAACAGTTGCAGCGGTGGAGGTGATCGACTAGCTTACAACAGCTCATTTAACACTAAGAAAAGTGGGAAAACCTGGGATATTGATTTGTTTCCCAATCCAGCAACAGATCAAATTAAATTAATTAGTAAAACAGACACAGAGATTCTGACGGTGGAAATAAAGGATTTAAGTAACAGAATTATTCAAACATTATATTTGAAAACAAACGCTTTTTTTGCTACCTTAGACTTAGCCCTTGTAAATGGTGTTTATTTCATAACTATCAGTAACCAACATAATGAAAGAACCACTAAGAAATTACTCATTGCTAAATAATAATAATAATAAGCTTGCTAAGTTGAACCTTAAGTATGGTTTTCTTGCAATCGTTTTATTTTTTTCCAATTTGAGTAATAGTCAAACTGCTAATTATGTTAATAATGGTGGTTTTGAGGAGTATTTTATGTCAGGTATTTACTCGATTCCTAGGTATTGGGGCGCTACTGATAGCTTAAAACCGTTTGGAGAATTATTAACCTATCCAGATAGAGTTCCGTCAAGTAGTTACACCTACCAATGGCCAAGACATGGAAAAAACCACCTCATAAGCCTACTCTACTGCCCAACGTGCTTAAGTAACAAAAGAGTCTATTCCCGAAATAGATTAAAGAAAATGTTAAAGGCTGGCGAAACCTATTGCGTTTCCTTTTATGTTAACTTGTCAGACCAATCAACTCATGGTATAGATGCAATCGGAGCGTATTTTTCAGATAATACCATTGACACAATAACTAAGTGTAACCATGCCATAACATATCTATTACCTCAAATAAAAAACCCAACAAATAACATTATTACTGATACGATGAACTGGATTCCAATCACAGGAACCTTTGTGGCAAACGGAACCGAAAAATATATGTTGATTGGAAACTTCAAGAGTGATGCAAACACAAATACATTTCTAGTCAATTCTGCCAATTTGCCAGCTAATGCCGGTGACTATTTAATTGACGATGTGAGCTGTATTAATATTGATCTTCCTGCCTTTGCCGGACAGGATCAGTCTATAATACCAAGTGATAGCGCCTTTATAGGTCGTAGTCCGGATGTTGGGATTGATGAGGCCTGTATGTGGTATAAATTACCCACAGTTATTACCCCAACAACTCCTGCCCTGGATACAGTCGCTGGCCTCTGGGTTAAACCAGCAGTTACAACAACTTATGTTGTTAAACAACAACTCTGGTGTAGTAGTGTAAAATACGATACAGTGGTGGTTAATATGAATCTGGTTGGCCTTGAGAAATTAAAAATGTTGAGCGAACAGTTAAAAATTTATCCAGTGCCCGCAAGTGACTACGTGGAGTTAAGAATAGCCAATGAGGAATGGATGAAAGAATTTAGTAAGTTATCCATTTTCAATAATCTTGGTTTACTGATAAGAGAAGAGGAGATTCGTTTTGAGAATAAGTCTGTTATAATAAGAACCAATGATCTTTCCAGCGGCGTTTATTCCATGGTCATTACCAATACCCAAAATGAAACGGTCACTAAAAAATTACTTATTGCGAAATAAGATCTGGCGCCTGTTCAGGCAATAAGACAACTTTCTTACTCCAATACCAATTTCTGAGAAAAAACAATCTGGTTCTCCGATTCTATCTTGATCATATAAACCGCTTTGGCCAGGTGATTCAGATCCACCTGGGTCATTTTGCTACTTAGATTTTTTACCAGAATAATTTTGCCTTCCAGGTTTGTAATGCTTAACACACATTCTTTCTTTAAAGGTTCTTTAAATTCTATCGTGCATTTTTGTTTGGCCGGATTTGGATAAACTTTTACTTCGATCTTATTTATTTTGGTTTCCTTTAATCCCACCAATGTCGTATCGCCCATGTTGCCAAAGGTATATTCTCCCAGCCTCAGTGTGTCCACTTCGATGAATCCTGTTTTTTGCCCGGAACTGAATTTATTCACATTGCTCAGCATCTGCCAGTCGTGTGCAGCATCTTCCCGGTAAAATAAATTTACACTATCGCCATTCACAATGGTCAGCAAAGTATCCAGATAAGAAAAGGTTCCCCCTATACTTTTTGTGCCATCGTAGTTAAAGCGGAGTTTGGCGGCAAATCCCGGAGACAGGATTCCTTCCACTTTCCAATAATGCTGGTCGGATAGTTTATGCACTAAAGGATTGTTTTTAAAAGGATCGGGTTTTACATAATTGTGGATCACCCGTAATAGCGAAGAGTCTGCGCCTTTGTTTTGCACCTGAAGGTATACCTTGCCCAGAGCATAGGTAAAATTTGCATTCGATTTAATGATCTTCACTTCGTGGGAACTTGCATCGTTAATCTTGCTATCGTAATTTAAACCTGCATACACGGGATTAAAAGGAATGTTCACCGTAAAGTTAGAGGTAGCTCCGCTCATGATCACTTTTCGTACCACCCTGCTCCAATCGCCTTTAAAAAAACTCAGTTCCAGGGGCACGTTTGCGTGCAACGTAGTAGCACCATACAATTTTTGTTTGAGTGAAATAATAGCGTTATAACTGGTAGGTGACAACTGCACATATTTAATAGAATCAATCGCAAAATGCGACCAGCCACCGGCCAATACCCAGTCATTAAAAAAATTGCTCAGATTTTGTCCGCTGCTGGTTTGAAGAAAATTTCTGAATTCAATGCTATTAATGCTCTTATACGCATTTTGCTGCATGGTGTATTTGGCTCCGTTAAAAAAAGCGGTATCTCCCATATAACCGCGCAAGGTGTGAGCCACATCGGCGCCCTTTTTATACACGTGATCTCCGTAAGTCAGATCGTGAGGTACGCCACTGATAGCCCGGAAGCCGCCTTCGTTTTTGTGTAAAAAATGAAGCAGTTGATCGTGTTCTGTTTTTACTTTCGTTAAATAGGCAGTTTTGCCATATTGCCACTCGGTAAACATGTAACTGCTAAAGGTGGCCATGCCCTCGTTGATCCACATGTCTTCCTGAGTTTCGCAGGTAATCAAATCTCCCCACCAATGGTGTGATAATTCGTGCGCCATTAAATCGGCTTCGTAGGCAAGGTTTCCTATAAATGCTCTTGGGTAGGAGATGTTGGTGGCATGTTCCATAGCGCCACTGTTAAATGGTACCAGGCAATACCCAAAGCGGTTCCATTTATACGGCCCAAAGTAATTTTCAAAACCATGAATGCAATTTTTCAGATTCACAAAACCGTTTTTCATAGCAGTAGTATCACTGGCCACTCCAACCAAGGTAATGGGTTTGGTTCCGTTTAAGGCATTGATGGTCCAATTAACCTGTGTATAACTAGCAAGGGCTACACTGGCAAGATACGTCGGAATCTCTTCGTTCAGCACCCATTTACGGGTCCGTTTGTTAGCGTTGACCAGATCTGAAATCAGTTGCCCATTGCAAAAAGCCCTGCGGGCGGTATCGGAAGTAATATTGAATTCGTATTTGGAACGCTCCACAAAATTGTCAAAACACGGAAACCACACTCTCCCGTAATTGTGTGGCTTAGCGCCGAAGCCAACGCCTAAATTATAGGCGTATTGCGCGGACTGTGTGTTGTCAAAATAAAATCCACCCCAGCCTGTGCCATCTATTTGTGGCGTGCCATGATAATACACCGTAACAATAGAAGTGTCTATGATGTTTTTAGGGGTCGTGAAATTTACTTTAAGGATGGTATCGTTATAAGCGTAAGTCAGTAAGGTATTTCCTTCTTTCACAGAATCGAGTGTGAGTCGGAGCAGATCCAATCGTATATAATTCCGGTTATTTAATTTGGGAGCAAAACGCACGTTGGTGTTGCCGGAAATAAGCTGATTGCCGGTATTGCCAATCTCCAGGTTAATGGTGTATTTTAATACATCAAACGTATCGCTGCGGTGATTTTCAGCGCTGTAATAAAGAGAAGCAAGTGTCTGTGCGTTTTTAGAGGATTGGCATCCCACACCTTGTCCCCGCAAAGATAAATTAACGCTTACACACAGCAGTGTTATGAAAGCAGACTTGAAAATCAGTTTATTTCGCATAGTTAAATTTACGAAAAAAACGGTACGATGTGTATGCCCTTACAAATAGGAATTCGTGCTCAGGTAGTTTTTTACGTAATCGCTTACGCCGTCTTCCAGACTCGTAAAAGGGTGAACATATCCCACAGAAATTAATTTGCGCATATCGGCTTCTGTAAAATACTGGTATTTGTCGCGGATGTCAATAGGCGTATCAATAAACTCAATGTTGGGTTCAACGCCCATGGCTTTGAAGGTGGCTTTTGCCAGATCTAAAAAGGTGCGTGCCTTGCCGCTACCCAAATTGTAAATGCCGTTTTTAGGTTTCTGTGTATATAAGAACCAGATCACATTTACTACGTCCTTTACATACACAAAATCGCGGAGTTGTCCACCATCTGTGTAGTTTGGATTATGTGAGCGGAAAAGTTTTACCTTGCCCGCGCTTTTGATCTGGTTAAAAGAATGAAAAATCACGGAAGCCATCCGTGCTTTGTGGTATTCGTTAGGCCCGTACACGTTAAAAAACTTCAAGCCCTGCCAGTGAGGCGGACACTGCGTTTGTTTTAATGCCCATTTATCAAAATCATTTTTACTGTCACCATAGGGATTGAGTGGTTTCAG
>CAZMHW010000075.1:8483-11540 GCA_964566105.1 uncultured Akkermansia sp. | reverse complement strand
GCAATTTTACTGGCTTTAGCCTGTATTTTTTATTTATCATTTACATGGGTTACCAAAGGTGTTGAAAGTGATGCGGATGAATATGCCGAGAACATGGCTAACTCTCAAAAAGTTAAAACGGCAGCCAAAGATTCTGCCAAAGGTAATCTCTCTAAAGAACAAAGTTTTCTGGAGGATTTTAAGGCTCGTACTGCCGATCGTTACCTCGATTCGATGAAGAAACAAACGGTGTACGACATCCTTATCGCGGAGTATACCTACGAAGAGTGTAAAAAGAACGAGATTAACCTTGGTCTGGATTTACGTGGTGGGATGAACGTTACCTTGGAAGTGTCTGTAATGGACATCATTAAAAACCTCTCCAACAACAGTACCGATATTCCATTCAACACGGCTTTAGCGGAAACTCAAAAGAATCTGGGCGTTAACAACAACGACGATTTCCTTACTTTGTTTGAGAAAACGTACAATAAAATTGCACCAAATGGTCGTTTGGCTCCATTATTCCAATCTATCGAGAATAAAAGCAAAATCTCTTACAATTCTTCTAACGAAGAAGTAATGAAGTTTGTAAAAGAACGTGTTAGTGAAGCCATCGGAAACGCGGAAAAAACATTCCGTAGCCGTATTGACCGTTTTGGTGTGACGCAACCTAACATTCAGAAATTAGAAGCAACCGGTCGTATTTTAGTAGAATTACCAGGTGTAAAAGACAAAGCACGCGTGCGTGAGTTATTACAAGGTACTGCTAACCTGGAGTTCTGGGAAACTTACGAGAATGGTGAAATTGCTCCTTTGTTAGATAAAGCTAACGCGGTAATCAGTAATTACCTGTACGGTGCAAAAAAAGATTCCGTTGCTACAACAGACAGTCTTGCATTAAAAACTACTTCGGCAGCAGTTACTTCTTCTTCTGTAGTAAAAACCGATTCTTTGAAAAAAGATTCAACTGCGGCTAAAACAGCTTCTGTAAATCCTCAGGATACTGCTATTAAAGGATTCCAAAAGCGTGCTCCTTTATATGCCTTTTACCAAAACGTATTACCATTGGTGCCTTTAAAAGGTCGAGTGAGTTTAGATGAAAAAGGAAATCCAAAGGCTTATGCGGAAGGAGCTTCTGTAGGTATTGCTACGTCAAGAGCTGATACTGCCAAAATTAACTCTTACTTACGTATTGCCCGTTCTAAAAATGTATTTCCATCGAAATTAAAATTCATGTGGGGTGCTAAAGAAGTAGAACAAAAAGACGAAAGCGGAAAAGTAGTTGGAAGTTATTTTGAATTATTCGCGATCAAACAACCTGACAGTAAAGGTAAAGCTGCTTTGAGCGGAGATATCATTACCGACGCGCGTAAAGATTACGATCAACGTCAGGGTGGTGTTCCTCTCATTAGTATGAGCATGAACAGCGAAGCTGCTCAAAAATGGAAAACCATTACAGGTGCCAACAGAGGAAAATGTGTGGCGGTGGTAATGGATAACATGGTGTATTCAGCTCCTCGTGTGAATTCCGAGATCTCTGGCGGTCAATCACAAATTACCGGAAACTTTACCGATACAGAAGCGGATGCTTTGGCTGCTATTTTAAGTGCCGGTAAATTACCTGCCCCTGCGCACATTGTAGAAGAAAGTATCGTTGGTCCTACCTTAGGTCAGGAATCCATTGATTCGGGTTTAACCAGTTTCGCCATCGCTTTATTGGTAATTCTGGTGTTTATGGCTGCCTACTATAACAAGTCGGGTATGGTTGCCAACATTGCCCTGATCGCCAACATGTTCTTTATCATGGGAATTTTAACTTCCCTGGGCGCGGTGTTAACCTTACCTGGTATTGCCGGTATCGTATTAACCATTGGTTTAGCAGTGGATGCGAACATCCTTATCTTTGAACGTATCCGTGAAGAACTCGCGCTTGGCAAGAGCACTGCTCAGGCCATTAAGGAAGGTTTTAAACACGCGATGTCATCCATTATTGACTCCAATGTTACTTTAGCAATTTTAGCGATTATCCTTTATGTATTCGGTTCAGGTCCGGTACAAGGTTTTGCTACTACTTTATTCATCGGTATCTGTACTTCATTATTCTCTGCTATTCTCATCACACGCGTGATGTTCGAATGGATGTTAGAGCGTAAAATGGAGATTCCTTTTGACAACAGCATGACCCGCAACGCTTTCAAAAACCTACATTTTGATTTCGTTGGAAAACGTAAAATCTATTACGCTATTTCTTCTTTAATCATTGTATTGGGTGTTGTATTCTACTTTAAAAATGGCGGTTTAAATTTAGGTGTTGACTTTAAAGGTGGACGTACTTACCAGGTTCATTTCGATAAAGACATGAACACGGAAGATATTAAGAAAGCTCTGGAACCTGTGTTTCCGGATGCAGCCTTAGAGGTGAAAAGTATTGGTGCCGGTGCTTCCAACAAAGCAAAAATCACTACTACTTACCGCGTAACCGACAACAATCCAAATGCAGATCAGGAAGTGGAACAACAATTGAACAAAGGCTTGGCCACTTTAAATACAGGTTATACTATTCCTCAACAACAAAAAGTAGGTCCTACGATTGCAACAGACATCGTTTACGGTGCATACGGGGCGATCTTGTTCTCCTGCTTAATGATGTTCTTATACATTGTGGTGCGTTTCAGAAAATGGCAATACGGTTTAGGTTCAGTTGTGGCTTTATTCCATGACGTACTTATCGTATTATCCTGCTACACAATCTGCGACGGTTTATTGCCTTTGGAAATCGGTCAGGATTTTATCGCCGCGATTTTAACGGTAATGGGTTATACCATGACAGAAACGGTGGTTGTGTTTGACAGGATTCGTGAGAGACTGCGTGATAGCGGTAAAGCCGATGTTTACGGTGAAGAACGTAATACACTCATCAACTACGCGTTGAACAGTACCTTGAGTCGTACCATCTTAACTTCGTTAACTGTATTCTTCGTACTCGTGGTAATCTTCATTTTTGGTGGAGAAAGTATCCGCGGATTTATCTTCGCCTTATTAATTGGTCGTATCATTGGTACATACTCTTCATTA
>CAZMHW010000075.1:0-8473 GCA_964566105.1 uncultured Akkermansia sp. | reverse complement strand
TCTCTACTCCTATCGTAGTAGACTTCGACAAGAAAAAATAATACTACATTTCCTTCTTAAAAAAACCTCCCTGCAACCCAGGGAGGTTTTTTTTATGAGTGCCAATCCTGTCAGACCTTCCTTATTTTCCCCAAGAGCTGACAGGGTTCCGCTCTGAAATTTTATTTATCTTTGAAAAAACAAAATTATGAGCAGAGCCTGGGTAGGTTATTTGGCACTAGGATTTCTTTTTTTAGGAATGGTTTAGATTGGTAGAAGCAATTCTGAATTGCAGTATTTTAATCAACACACGCCAAAGTTAATTCAATACAAATAAAACTGTTTTGTAGTCTATATCAAATTGTTCCGGCTTCAATCAATTCTTAATCTGTAAGCACATATAGACTATCTATAAAGTGCTTGTATGCCATATCTTTATGATTGTCCATTTAACAAACATATTATCTGCATGGACTTAGTCAACATAATAGGGTGCAGATATTATCAATACTAGATAAGTAACCTAAAACTATTCTATTTCTAATCGCTGATGACTAGTTTGCCTTTAAAAATTTCCTTAAATTTTGTGTTTAACTCAAAAAAATACAGTCCCGGAACCAAGTTACCTCTATCAATGATCATTTTATCGGCCGAGTCTGCACGAATTACTTTTACTAAATGCCCAAAAAGATCATAAATATAAAGCACTGCATTGTCCGATAAAGATCCTTTAAACAGAACACTTGCAAATGATGAAAAAGGATTGGGATAGATTAATACCTCGGAATCGATACTTGACATACTGTTGATCCCCAGACAATTGGTGACAGTAATTGTAATAGCAGTTCGTGAAACACTATTAGTACAGCTGTTTGTTCCGGCATAATAAGTATATGTTCCAGGACTTAAGGTTGGTGTTACATAAGTCGTTCCACTTGCCATGGCAATAGTTGAGCCCGTTGAAGCAAACCAACTTATCGTTCCGGTTCCAACCACCGACAATGTTGTTGACGAATTGGCGCAAATACTCTTATTCTTTGGTGTTGTAATATCCGTTGGAGCTCCTGAGGAATTACATTCGCTAAGTTTATGAATAAAGATATCAAACGGCCCATTAGCGGTTAAACTAAACACACCGGGTCCCGGGTCAAAATCAACCAAATTCTGAAACCAACCGGTTGTGTATACACTACCTTGGGCGTCAACATGCACAGAATTTGGTTCATCAGAACCTTCTCCTCCCATACTTTTTGCCCACAAAAAATTTCCTGAGGCATTTAAACTTAATATGAATATATCACTTTGGGTATTCAATGTGCCCTGAGGAAGCGATGCCATGGTATAAGAGGTAGGACCTGGATCAAAATCAGCAGTTCCTATAAACCTACCAGTAATATATGTGTTCCCCAAAGCATCAACTACAATAGATGCCCCCACATCAGAAGAACTTATTCCCATTCCTTGTATCGATTTAGCCCAAACAAAACTACCCGAAGCGTCCAGCTTTAAAATATAAACATACTGCTGGCCTGGTGTATTCAGATTAAAAATTGCCGGACCAGGATCAAAATCAACTGTACCTATAAAATTACCAGTTGTGTAAACATTACCAGAAGCATCAACAGCAATTCCACGACCCGTGTCATAAGAGAGTCCTCCAATACCTTTTGCCCACAAAAAACTACCCGAAGGATCTAATTTCAAAATAAACATATCCGCACCACCGACCGAACTTAGATTAAATATGCCATTACTTGGATCAAAATCCGCAGTACCTTCAAAAATTCCAGTCACATGAATGTTACCAAATCCGTCAAGAACAATAGAATAGCCCTCATCAAACTGGGCTCCACCAAAATTTTTAGCCCAAACGAAATTGCCTGAAACATCCAGTTTTAAAACAAATATATCTCTTTGACCAGCAGCATTTAAAGTGAATACCCCAGCACCTGGATCAAAATCGACTGCTCCGATAAAGTAGCCCGTTGTGAGTATATTCCCAGATCCATCACCAACAATTCCAGAACCACTATCTAAAGAGAATCCTCCAATGCCTTTTGCCCATAAAAAATTTCCCATGAGGTCGAACTTGGAGACAAATACATCGTTATTACCAGCTGCCGTCAAATTAAACGCTCCGTTCCCTGGGTCAAAATCCGCAGTTCCTTCAAAAGAACCTGTTAGATAAATGTTACCAGATACGTCGATAAACAAAGACCTTCCATAATCATTTAAAGGAGATCCAAAGCTCCTGGCCCACATGAAATTACCCGATGCATCAAATTTTGAAACAAAAACATCTCTTTGACCAACAGCCGTTAGATTAAATACCCCAAGTCCTGGATCAAAATCCACTGTTCCCATAAAGGAACCCGTTGTATAAACATTCCCCAAAGCATCTAACTCAATCGAATAGCCAATACTCTCCGCACCACCACCAATACCATTAACCCATTCAAAAGTTGGAACCTGACTTTTAACTGGATAAGCCAAACCACATACAATCAGAAAAAGTATGTAAATGATTCGTGTTTTTACTTTTTTAAACTTGAGTTTCATAACAGGTCATTTGTTATACTAATATAAACAAATTTCACAAAAATCAGCGCAAACCCTTATTCTATACACAAGAACTTTTAATCTAAACTTTTAATGATTAAAGACATTTAATAACAATAAAACTTTCAAAAAGTGTTCTAGTTAAAGAAAATGAATCTGACACCTATCGTCCGTACTCCTCAATCTTAATAACATCTCCTTGCCAGTCAGACTTAATTTGAATCGACAAATTCCAACAGTACTTTCAGAACCCCTATATCCACCCAATCTTAAAACTACCTGGTGTAGGCACATAGCTGCTTAAGAGGGTAATCCATTTTGAAAATCCACCCCCGTGCAAAGTCCAGGCTGTTATTTCAAGTGGTTGAAATTTAAAAATAATACCAAGAATAATAACTTGTGAGATCAACAATAAGAAAACAGTTTAAATATCAATAACTTTGTATTAAATTTAGTATTCTTTCTTTAAAGAATACAGCTTATTGTTTTTTTATCTTTAAAATTAAAACTATGAACAAAGCCTGGGTAGGTTATTTGGCAGTCGGATTCCTTTTTTTATCGGGAGTTCTGGAATTTTTTGGAGGTTATCCCAAACTGGGAGTGTTTCTGGTAGTTCTGTCTTTTGTGAGTCTTTTTCTGAGAATGTATCTCAATAAAAAAATACGTGAGCACAATAAAAATAACTGATTACTCTACTCTCTACCAGCAGGACATTGACCACATGATGCTGGGAATTCAGTCCGAGTTTCCCATTTCCATTACTTCTCCTCAGTCGACACGTATTTACGAAGTGTACCAGCTCGAAGATCAGAAATTCTGGGTGGCTTTACACGAAGATAAAGTTGTAGGTACTATTGGACTTTCTCTTTTTTCAAATCACAGCGCTGTACTCAAACGCATGATGGTAGACAAAAACTACCGTGGCTCTTCATTTAACACCGCTTCTCTTTTACTGCAAAAAAGTGTAGACTGGGCGCGGGAACAGGGAATACAGGAAATTTACCTGGGAACCATGGAACAGTTTAAAGCGGCGCAGCAGTTTTATCTGAAAAAAGGATTTACCGGAATCGACAAAAAAGATCTTCCCGCTGACTACGAGCCAAACCCCATAGACAGCCTATTTTATAAAATCAGTTTGACATAAAAAAAGCCCGTTTCCGGGCTTTCAATTTTTGATTCTTATTAATCTCTTTCATCGTTGATCTGATCGGATTTAAAACCCTTCAAATCGAATACAAACAGAGCGTCCGCCATTTCGGTATTCGGTTTCATACTCTTAATATCGTACTGCTGCGTACCACCATCTTTCATCATCATTTTTAACTGCACAATCTGTTTTTTAGCTTTATTGATACAGATCTTAACCGTGTGAAATTTTTTCTTCTCAGGTTTTACAGCCGGGAAAAGATCAATACACTGGCACATCACCGCGCCAATTGCCTGCTCTTTATCATATTTGTATTTGTAACCAGTTTCATACATCGTAAAAATGGTACTTGGATTTTGCTCTTCGTTGTTGGCGTCAAAATTTTTGATGGTCACTTCTTTAGCGTCTTTATTGTAGTTCCATAATGTTTTGCCATCGCACACAATAGTTGTACCCGGAATTTCGAGTTTAAACTTTTGTCCCTTCACCATCACTTTCCAGGTTTGAGGTTTTTCAATCGCCTTTTTATCTTTGTTAAAATTGGTAACAATCACGTCCGCGGCTATTGTTTTATAAGCTTTGGTAGTTTTACTTACTTCATCCAGAATAGCCTTAGCTTTTGGATCTTGTTCCTGCGCGCCGGCAAAAAAGATGCAAGCCGTAAAAACCGATAACAGTATTTTCTTCATAATTTTAACTAAACAAGTTTGGTACCAATTTAGACCGCCAAAGATAAAAAAGGTTTAAGGATTAAACTAAATGTAGGAGCCATTATTTGATCCGAAATTTAAATATCCACCTGACCTGCAAGCCTTTAAGGGCAGGGTCATTGACTTTTATCAGGAATAAAACGGGATTTTAGCGATTTCTTAATTTTTGCAAAATTTCATCCATCTGAGCCATGTCTTTTACCAAAACCTCGCGGGCCTTAGATCCTTCAAACGGGCCAATAAATCCGGCAGCTTCCAATTGATCGACAATACGGCCGGCCCTGTTATATCCCAGTTTTAGTTTACGTTGCAAAAACGAAGCGCTACCCTGTTGAAATTGAACGACCAGTTTTGCCGCATCGTCAAACATCTTATCGCGCTCACTCAGGTCCACTTCCTCTTTGCCTCCTTCACCCTCTTCGCCCACATATTCAGGTAATAAAAAGGCACTTGGATATGCCCGCTGATTACCAATAAACTCTGTGATCTTTTCTACTTCCGGTGTATCTACAAAAGCACACTGAATCCGGATCAGGTCATTTCCTGTACTTAATAACATATCTCCGCGACCGATCAATTGATCTGCTCCACCCGAATCGAGAATGGTGCGGCTGTCTATCTTACTGGTTACTCTAAACGCGATCCGCGCCGGGAAATTGGCTTTGATGGTTCCTGTTATAATATTCACTGAAGGACGTTGTGTGGCAATGATCAGGTGAATACCGATAGCACGGGCCAACTGAGCTAAACGGGCAATCGGGGTTTCCACTTCTTTACCGGCCGTCATGATCAAATCTGCAAACTCATCCACTACCAATACAATGTAAGGCAAAAATTTATGTCCGTCGTTTGGATTTAATTTACGGTTAATGAACTTGGTATTGTACTCTTTAATATTACGCACCTGCGCGTCTTGCAACAAGGCGTAACGGTTGTCCATTTCAATACACAAGGAATTAAGTGTATGGATTACCTTGGTATTATCTGTAATAATTGCATCTTCCGAATTAGGTAATTTTGCCAGGAAGTGACGTTCAATTTTATTGAATAAGGTGAGCTCTACTTTTTTAGGATCTACCAACACAAATTTAACCTGTGAAGGATGTTTTTTATAAAGTAAAGAAACCAAAACCGCGTTTAAGCCTACCGACTTCCCCTGACCGGTAGCACCAGCCATGAGCATGTGAGGCATCTTTGCCAGATCGGCAATAAAAATTTCGTTGCTGATGGTTTTACCCAAAGCAATTGGTAACTCAAACTGCGAATTATTAAATTTTTCGGACGCCAGAATATTTTTCATCGGCACCATTTCAGGGTTCTGATTTGGTACTTCAATCCCAATGGTACCTTTACCCGGAATAGGCGCGATGATACGGATTCCCAGCGCAGCTAGACTCAGGGCGATGTCGTCTTCCAGATTCTTGATCTTGCTGATACGCACTCCGGCTGCCGGTACAATTTCATATAAGGTAACTGTAGGACCAACCGTCGCCATAATTTTATCAATCTCAATACCGTAGTTTTTTAAAGTACTTAAGATTTTATTTTTGTTGGCAATCAGTTCCTCCTGGTTAACCTTACTGTGAATGTTTCCGTAATCGTTGAGTAATTCAAAATGTGGGAATTGGTAAGAACCTAAATCTAAGGTCGGATCGTATTCTCCAAACTGCTCTACCAATTTGGCAGCCTTGTTCTCGTCTTCAATAATTTCCGGTTCTTTGGCTGTTTCCGCTATTTCTAACTCCGGTTCGCCTTTAGGACCAGTTGTTGCTGTTTCGTCGAATGTGTTGGTGAGCTCAAGCGCATTCGACGTTACTTCGAGCGGAACCTGTTCCGAATTTGTTTCTGAAGTCGGGAATTGTGGTTCTTCCACGATTATTTCTTCCTGAATCGAAGAAGCCGTTTCATCCATCGGGTTCATCACCTCAAAACCAATGTCGCCCGGGGTTTCTTCAACTTTTGTTTCAGCTGCGGGACTTCCTTTAGTGATCACCTCAAAATTCAGCAGCTCTGCCTCTTCCTCCGGTGTTAAACGGCTGTCTTTTATTTCGTTGAAAGACGAATTAAAATCCTTTGAAGTGTTTTTCACCAAAGGCTCCTGAATTTCTTCTTCAATTTCTTCATCGTCCTCAATCACTTGTTTTACCGGCAATTTAAAAGAGAGATTGATACTGAGTACAAGGAAGGTCAACATGGAAAAGGCCATCAGGGCAATGAGTCCCATGTTACCCACATAGTTTGAAATCATGCCATTGATAAAATGACCAAAACCTCCCCCCATGAAAAATAATTTTTCAGAAAAAATATAGGATAATACCAGCGACGTCCATACCATAAAAAACAGCCACTTGGCGTTGAAGGCACCGACATTTATAAGTTTACGCTGAACGACTTTTTGCAAACCGAATACGCAGAGTACCGGAATAATGATAAACGACGCTGCTCCAAAACCCTGGTACATAAAGAGATGAGACACAATAGCGCCGAATTTACCCAACCAGTTTTTTACTTTGGTCTCTGGTAAAAAAAGATCGGCGCGGCTTCCTAACACTTTGTCCTGATCTACATCCCAACTGGTGAAGTAGGATACAAAAGCAATAAATAAATAAGCGGCGAGCAATATGAGTAAAAGACCCGTTATTTTTTGCGTGCGCTCGTTTCTGTAAAAAACCAAAAACTGTTCGAGGCGCTGTGCGAAAGAAATTTTTTCTTTTTTTGAAGCCGGAGGCGGAGTCGGATTTTCCTTCACCTCTTCCTGCTTTTTAGGCGCGGATTTAGGCTTATTGCGACGTTCGGTCGTTTTCCTGTCAACGTCCACTATGTCATTTCTTTCAATAGATTGTTCGTCGATCTCCACTACGGTTGCAGCGGTATCATTTCCTCTGAATTTATTCTTTTTTTCAACGGCCATTATCCTTTAAATATAGAGGGAATCAGGCTGCCTCCCGGATCATGTACCGCAATGTTTTTAACCGTTAATTGTTAATCAAAAAAGCCTTACTTTTACCTGTACTATCGCTAAAACCAACGTAATTATGTCAAAATTAGTTTCCGGACTTTGTTTTTTCTTTCTTTTTAACCTCGGCAGAGCCCAGGTTATCGATACCAATTGGCTGGCTTCGCACTATTCGAAACAGGAAGTACCCATTGCCATGCGCGATGGCATTCATTTACATACAAGTATCTATATACCTAACGACCAATCCGAAAAACACCCCATTCTTATGGTGCGAACTCCCTACTCGGTCTCACCGTATGGCAAAAACAGATTTTCTCCCTATCTGGTTTCCACCCATTTCTCCAACTATGTAAAACTAAATTACATTGTGGTGATGCAGGATGTACGCGGTGCTTACATGAGCGAAGGAGAGTTTGTGGATGTTAGACCTTTTATTGAAAACAAAAAAACAAAAAAAGATGTGGATGAAGCCAGTGATACTTACGACGCTATTGACTGGTTAGTAAAGAACGTTCCCGGCAACAATGGCAATGTAGGCGTATGTGGCATTTCCTATCCGGGGTTTTACGCGACCATGGCCGCTCTGAGTGGGCATCCTGCGTTAAAAGCGGTAAGTCCGCAAGCCCCGGTAACCGACTGGTTTATGGGCGACGATTTTCATCATAACGGCGCTTTTGCCCTGGCGGATGCTTTTTATTTTTATTCAGGTTTTGGCAAACCCCGCCCAAAACCAACACCAAAGCATGCCAGTTTTTACAATTTTCCGGAAAAAGACAATTACCACTTTTATTTAAAACAAGGTGCGATCCGTAATTTTACTACCCTCATGGGTGATAGTATTAAATTCTGGAAAGACCTGTTAAATCACCCTAATTACGACGATTGGTGGAAAGCGAGAGATGCCCGTCGCGCCTGTAAAAACATTAAACCTGCAATACTCGTGGTGGGTGGTAGTTTTGATGCTGAAGACTGTTACGGTGCCTGGAATTTATACAAGGCCATCGAAAAACAATCTCCCGCCAGCACCAACAAACTGGTGATGGGCCCCTGGTTTCACGGGGGTTGGCACAGAGCCAACGGAGCTTTTTTAGGCAATGTACGTTTCGGAAGTAAAACATC
>CAZMHW010000074.1:5882-11656 GCA_964566105.1 uncultured Akkermansia sp. | reverse complement strand
TGTTAAAGCAGTTCCTGAAGAATTATACACGTTCGTCCAGGTAGAACCACAATTGTCTGACACAAAAACATCCAGCATGTCGTTACTGTTAAACGTACGTTGAGCATACGCCACATCAAACGTTAACTGAGGAACATCCGCACCTGTAAGATCAACAGGAGGTAAATACAATTCGTCTTTGTCTCCAATTACAGTGTTGTTGAAGAAATCGTATTTGGTACATTCAAAAGAAAGGGCGTAAGCACCAATCGCAGGATTACGGTTCCAGGCCGGACCATTGTCCGGATTAACCACTGTCCATCCTGCAGGAGGATAAGCACCCAGTACAAAACCTTCCTGAACAGGAGTGCCTTGGTAATTGCCCGCTACAAGATAAGTCACTTTTGCAGAGTTGTTGGTCAGATTAAAATCGGTACCGTTCATCGCCGTGATATTGTAAGAGAACGTGTGGGATCCTGAAACAGTAGCTGTAGTAATAGCGTTTAAAGGAATAGTAGTGGATGCTCCCGAAGCCAGGCTACCAGTCCAAATCGTAACACCACCCGCTGTACCGTCAGAATAAGGGGTAATGGTTAAGTTCGTAATAGTGCTCACCCCGTTGTTCATCACGGTAATTTCGGGTGAAATAGAATTGTTGCAGGTTACCGGTACTTTTGCACCAATAGCCACTGCGTCGTTAGTTAATTGTGCCTTGTCGGCTCTCACAGCCTGAGCTACTTTTCTGTTACCGTCATCCTGAATAAATCCTACAAACGCAATTTGCTCTTTTTTACGAGTATAAGAAGGAATAGCGCAATTTAAAGTGAAGGTCTGTGTTTGTCCAATTGTCCAGGTGCTCGCCATAGGAGTACCCGCCTGAAGACTTGGGAAAGACTTAATTGCCACGTCTTCAAAATCTTTTTCACCATTAGTACCCGGCTGAACTGAGAATTGAATCAATCGTTCAACCATTACGGTTCTGAAAACAAGGTTACCCACTGCGGTAAAAGGTGCTGTAGCTACAATGTTTACTGTGAGTGTAATAGCAGTACCTGTAGAATTCCAGTCACGGGTCATGGTGATGGAAAATGCAGAGGTATAAGATTGTGCTGTTGAAATTGCAGCGTTGCTTAGGTTAGCCGGATGATCGGAAGCTGCTCCGAAAGTCCATTGATGCTGACCATCCAGACGGCCTGATGGAGCCGAGTTAATACCATCGGTAATAGCGGTTGCAGCAGTATTTTGACTAGGATACCCGTAGTTACCGCTTGCCGCGCTTTTCCATCTCCAGTCAATTTCTGCCTGGTTAGTTCTGTATAATGACCATGTGTTGGAGGGAGCTGAAGGAATTGGCACCTGCCATTTAATCGCCACAACTTTAGGGGTGTTTGTGGGTGACGCCAACAGGGTGTTTAATCCTGGGTTAGTTGCTGCACAAGGAGGACAGGTTTCGCCTGTAAACTCTTCAAATAAAGAAAGGCGGGGGGTTTGTGCCAACATGCTCATTCCCAATACCACTAAACTTAAAGTAAGTAGATTTTTTTTCATGGTGTTAAATTAGTATTAATTAATGTCTAACAAATATAATGACCGCAATGAGATATGCCATAAGACTAATGTTAAAAAAGGGATAGATTTCTTTGGGTGGCGTGTTTTTTTATATAAGTGGTAAACTATTTTATACGTAATTTTAACTCCGAAAATGCTACTTAACAGATCCCTCGACGGGATTTTTGATTCTCGTTTACATGTGCTGGACCTTAACCAAAATCACTGGTTTCAAGGTTTAAACGGATCCTCCTTGTCTTTTGTATTGCAAAGTATCTATCAGGGACGACAAAAAAACATGGTGTTGATTGCCACAGACAAGGAAAAAGCAGCTTATCTGTTAAACGACCTGGATGCTCTGTTGCTGAATCAAAAGGTTCTTTTTTTTCCGGAAACCTACAAACAACCCTACCACGAGGAAAAAACCACCAATGCCAATATTCAGGAGAGGGCGGAAGTACTGAATTTGCTTTCCAAAGATGCGTTTAGAGGGGTAGTGGTCACCTATCCACAGGCGCTGAGCGAAAAGGTTACCCTTAAAAAACAGCTGCACCAAAACACACTTCAGATAAAAAAAGGAGAAAAACTATCCATCGAATTTATTTCCGAATTTTTAAGTTCTTATAATTTCGATCATGTTGATTTTGTTTTTGAACCCGGACAATTCAGCATTCGGGGAGGAATCATTGATGTGTATTCTTTTGCCAACGAATATCCCTACCGGATCGAATTATTTGGCAACGATGTAGAGGCCATCAAAACATTTGACCCTTCCACGCAGTTATCAAATGCCGGTTTCGATTTTGTTACCATCATTCCAAATATTAATTCTTCTTTGTTTACCGAGGATAAGGCGCTTTTGTTAAATTATTTCGATCCTTCGGATACCATTTTGGTGATGGAAGATTTCAGCTACGCGCTGGACGTTTTTGACAAAAAAATGGAATCCGCCCGCAAGGCTTTTGAGGCGCACCGTGGAGAAATCAAACAAATTCCTCCTGAAAAATTATTTGCCAGTTCAGAAGAACTAAAAACGGAGATAAAAAAATTCACATGTATAGAATATGGGATCCAATCCGTTTTATCCTCCTCCACACTTACCTTTAATCAACGCCCGCAGCCAGGCTTTAACAAGAATTTTGAATTGCTTATTTCTAACCTTAAGGAAAATAAGACCAAAGGGTTTCATAATTATTTTTTAACCGACAATGTAAAGCAGGCCGATCGTTTGATAAGTATTTTCAACGATTTACTGGTGAAAGAACACAGGACCTACGAGAGTCTGATTGATTATTTGCCACTGAATATTCACGAAGGTTTTATAGACGAGGATCTTAAAATTGCCATTTATACCGATCATCAGATTTTTGAAAGGTACCACCGGTTTAAGCTGAAAGAGCTCAAACACAAAAGCGCGGAAGCCTTCACTATCAAGGAGCTGCTTACTCTGAATCCCGGCGATTATGTGACGCACATCGATCATGGCATCGGGCGTTTTGCCGGACTTCATAAACTCAACATCAACGGTAAGGAACAGGAGAGTGTAAAACTGCTGTTCCGTGACAACGATATGTTGTACGTAAGTATCCACAGTTTGCACCGCATCAGCAAATACAGTGGGAAAGAAGGTCAGCTACCCCGTATTGATAAACTGGGAAGTACTACCTGGCAAACCTTAAAACAAAAAACCAAACGGAATGTAAAAGAACTGGCTTACGATCTTATTAAGTTATACGCCCAGCGAAAGGCAAAGCCTGGCCATTCATACCCGAAAGATAATTATTTGCAATACGAGCTCGAGGCTTCTTTTATTTATGAGGATACCCCCGATCAGATCAAAGTGACGCGCGATGTAAAACGCGACATGGAACGCTCTCACCCGATGGACAGGTTGGTGTGTGGCGACGTGGGATTTGGAAAAACAGAAATAGCCATTCGCGCCGCATTTAAAGCGGTGTGCGACAGTAAACAAGTTGCTGTTCTCGTACCTACTACCATTTTAGCTTACCAGCATTACAAGACCTTTAAAGAGCGCTTGAAAAATCTTCCCTGTAATGTAGATTACATTAACCGCTTCCGGTCGGCCAAAGAGCAAAAAGAAATTTTCAAAAAAGTGGAAGAAGGGAAAATTGATATTTTAATCGGTACGCATAAACTGGTGAGTAAAGATGTAAAGTTCAAAGATCTGGGCTTGTTGATTATTGACGAAGAGCAAAAATTTGGGGTAGGTGTGAAGGACAAACTAAAAACCTTTAAGAGCAACGTAGATACCCTGACACTCACCGCGACACCCATTCCAAGAACCTTGCAATTCAGTTTAATGGGCGCCAGGGATCTTTCCGCCATTTCTACTCCTCCACCAAACAGATATCCGGTACAAACAGAACTGCATACCTTTGATGAAGAATTGATCCGGGATGCTGTGAGTTATGAATTGAACCGCGGTGGACAAGTGTTCTTTGTACATAATAAAGTTCAAAATATTACGGAGATTGCAGGAATTATTCAGCGTCTGGTTCCTGATGCGCGCATTGCCATTGGCCATGGGCAAATGGATGGTGACAAGCTGGAGGATGTAATGCTGGGCTTTATGGAAGGGGATTACGATATTCTGGTAGCCACCACCATTATTGAAAGCGGACTTGACATTAGTAACGCTAATACCATCATTATAAACGATGCTCAAAATTTTGGTTTAAGCGATCTCCACCAGATGCGTGGACGCGTGGGCAGGAGTAACAAAAAGGCATTTTGTTATCTTCTGGCTCCTTCACAAATTTCTTTAACCAGCGAAGCCCGCAAACGTTTAAAAGCCATCGTCGATTTTAGTGATCTGGGGAGTGGATTTCAAATCGCCATGCGTGATCTGGATATCCGTGGTGCAGGTAATTTATTGGGAGGAGAACAAAGTGGTTTTATAAACGACATGGGTTTTGATACCTACATGAAAATATTGAACGAGGCGGTTGAGGAATTAAAAGAGGAAGATTGGTACAAGGACATGGTTGACACAAGTGAGGTGACGGATAACTCTGTTTTTTCGAGGCAGTTTGTAAAAGAAACAGTAGTGGATACCGACCTTCAGTTATTGATTCCGGATGCCTATGTGAGCAGTTTAACCGAGCGTTTAATGTTGTACCGCGAATTGGACAACATCACAAAAGAAGAAGATCTGCAGTTGTTTGAAAAAGGCCTGAGAGATCGTTTCGGCCCTTTACCTGCCGAAGCGGTTGAACTTATTAATGTGGTCCGCCTGCGGTGGAAAGCCATGCGTCTGGGTTTTGAAAAACTCACGCTTAAGAATAAAAAAATGCTGGCTTATTTTCTAAATAAACAACAAAGTGATTATTTTTCAAGTCCAATGTTTCAGGCCTCTTTGCTTTTTGCACAAAAATACCCGAACCTGTGTACACTGAAGGAGCAAAACAATAAACTATATTTAACCATTGAAGATGTAGACTCTGTAAAACGTTCGGCGGAGGTGCTCACGCAAATAGAAAATCTGATTCAGTTCCCCGAAGTAGCGGCTAATGAAAACTAAATCACGTTCCATAGTTATTTTTAGTATTCTTTTTGGGTACATTCTGCTGCAGTTTATCTGGTGGGAAATGTTACTGGTAAGGCAAAACGGCAACATCATTAATGAAAAACAAAAATTGATTGAGCTGAGCTCGACCGATGAGGTACGTTTAAAACAAGACATTGCAGAGTTGCATCGTAAAAAACAAATGCAAACAGTCATGATTGTTGGCGAAGGCACAGTCTTCCTGTTGCTTTTGTTGTTTGGCATCTATAAAATCAAACAAGCGCACGATAAAGAAACCCAATTAAACAACCAGCAAAAAAACTTTTTTCTAAGCATCACTCACGAATTAAAAACACCTATAGCCGCCACCAAATTGCAACTTCAAACCTTGCAAAAACAAAAGCTGGACGAGTCTGTAAGGGCCGATCTGATTGCCAGTGCCTTAATGGAAACCGAGCGTTTAAATATGCTCATAGACAATGTTTTATTAGCGAGCCGCCTTGAAACCGGAGAGTTTATCTTTAGCAGGGAAAAACAAAATCTTGGAGAAGTTATACAGGCAGTTACAAA
Organism: uncultured Akkermansia sp.; assembly: GCA_964566105.1. Lineage (GTDB taxonomy): Bacteria > Bacteroidota > Bacteroidia > B-17B0 > Aurantibacillaceae > Aurantibacillus. Next base: position 6,033 of record CAZMHW010000074.1, on the reverse strand, counting down.
ACGGTATTACAAAAACGAATTAGCTTCAGGGGAACTGAGCCTGAATCTTAAGGAGGAGGTGTTTCAGGACATTGACCCCCACGCTTTTCCTTCTATTTTGACTAACCTGATCGACAATGCCTTAAAATATTCCGCCGCCCCTAAACGCATT
>CAZMHW010000074.1:0-5872 GCA_964566105.1 uncultured Akkermansia sp. | reverse complement strand
AGCTAAACCGGGCCAGAGTATTTTGCGTGTAAAAGACAATGGTTTCGGAATTTCGGAGGAAGATAAACAGCGTATTTTTTCGAAATTTTACAGAGCCGGGAACGAAGAAACGCGCCGCTCCAAAGGCACAGGTCTGGGACTCTACATTGTCAGCTACCTTGTAAAACAGCACAAGGGCAGCGTAAAGGTAAAAGATAATTCGCCTAAAGGAAGTATTTTTGAAATCGAATTCCATGGCGCATAGAATCTTATTACCAGCATTTTTTTTACTCGTACTGCTAACTTCCTGCCATGAAACCGCGGAGAAAAAAACAACGGAAACCGATGGGTTAAAAAAACAGTCCCAACTAAAGTATGCCAAACGATTCGCCTTGCGAAAAGAAAAAGACTACACTTTGCTCTATTTGTTTGGTAACAGAAGCAATTACGATACCACGGCGACTTATCTTATCTATAGAAATTCTCTGGTTCCGGCGCAGGACTCAAAAAATAGGATATTGGTGAAGAGTCCGTCTAAAAAAATAGCTGCCTTAAGCAGCATTTATGCCACAATGCTGACAGAACTCGGTGCTATAGACAATCTGGTAGCCATTGATAACATCGATTATGTAAATAACGCAGAGGTCATTCGTAAGTTCACAAATGGACAACTTCTGGAATTAGCCAGAACACCGGAAATAGACATAGAAAAAACGGTTGTTTTGAATCCCGACATCGTTTTTACGTTTGGTATGGGCGAGTGGGAAAAGGACATGGATCAAAAACTCCTACGCACAGGAATTCCTATAGCCATCAGCGTCGACCATCTGGAAGAAAGTCCCCTGGCGCGCGCCGAGTGGATCAAATTTTTTGCCGTATTTGTAAATAAAGAAGCTTTGGCCGATTCCATTTTCGCGGAGACCGAAAAAAATTATTTCCGTTTAAAAGCGATCGCAGAAAAGGCAGGCACTCAGCCAACTGTGTTTAACGAAATTAAATACAGTGATTCCTGGTACATGCCCGGTGGTAAAAGTTACGTGGCGCAACTGTTAAGCGACGCAAAAGCAAATTATTTATGGAAGGACAATACCCAGTTCGGAAGTTTGCCTTTGAGTTTTGAGCAGGTTTACGCGCGCGCGAAGGATGCAGATTTCTGGATCAACCTTTCCACGTTGAGGCATAAAAAGGACTTATTGAGTTATGAAAGCAGGTACGCTGAATTTAAAGCGTATAAGACCGGAAATTTATATAACAATACGCGCGTCACCAATGCTAAGGGCTACAGTAATTACTGGGAAACCGGTATGATTTACCCGGACCGGATTTTGAGTGATCTCATTCTTATTTTTCATCCTGAATTAAAGGCAGAGGTTAAAAATGAGTTCTATTACTACGAGCAGATAAAGTAGTTCACGATTTGTTTTCAGTTTCTTTGATTACATAAAAGAGGAATCAAATTATAATTGATATTTTTACTTCCAATTGAAAAACAAAAACCTGATAAAATTCTTGGTGCTGGGCCTTCTTTTTATTATAGGCTGCGTATTGAGTTTGTTTTATGGAGGTACCGAAGATGTGCAATCTGCTGACATCAACGCCTATCATTTTATTTTCTGGCAGATCAGATTTCCAAAAACAATCACAGCAGTTGTCTCCGGGAGTGCCTTGTCAGTGGCAGGACTCATTTTGCAGATTATTTTTCGTAATCCCCTGGCCGGCCCTTATGTTCTTGGAATTAGTTCCGGAGCGTCCTTAATGGTAGCTATCAGCATCCTGGCGGGGAATACGTTTCACATCTTCTCTGACTTTTTTATCGGAAAAAGTTTTATTGTGATCGCCGCCATTACAGGTAGTTTTTTGGTAACACTTTTAATTTTAATTATCTCCAAAAAGGTAAACAGCAACATTGTTCTGCTTTTAATAGGTTTAATGTTTTCCCAGATCTGTGGAGCCATTCAAACCGCGCTGGAATATTTTTCGGACCCCAACAGTTTAAAAAGTTTTGTCATCTGGGGCATGGGCTCTCTGGCCAACACCACCAATTACGATCTGCTCATCTTTGTACCTGTTACGTTTATTTGCCTCATGGCCTTGTTGTTTTTTGTAAAACCTTTAAATGCCTTATTGCTGGGGCAAAATTACGCGCAAAACATCGGTGTGAATTTTAACCGCAGCCGTTTTTACCTGATCATGATCTCTTCTGTTTTAACGGGGGTCACTACGGCTTTTTGTGGTCCCATTGCCTTTGTTGGAATTGCAGTGCCTATTTTGTCGCGCATGGTATTTCATTCTTCAAGGCAGCAATTGCATTTTGTGTCCTCCATTCTTATTGGAAGTGTTATTTTGTTGTTTTCGGATGCCCTCTGCAATTCAGCAGTTAAAAACATGTCGTTGCCTATCAACATGATTACGACCTTTATTGGCGCACCTTTGGTTATTTACTTAATGTTTAAGAACAAACACTGGTAGTGGAAAGAACAATTAAAATAGCTATCCGGGACGGAGGATTTGGTTACCGCAAATCCAATGGCACATTTCAAATTCTTAAGGGACTGAATTTTGATTTCTATTCAGGAGACTTTATAGGTGTGGTGGGCTTGAACGGCGTGGGTAAATCAACCTTCTTAAAAAGTCTCTGTGGTTTGTTGCCAGTGCTGGATGGTAAGATAGTGTTAGACGGAAAGAGCATAACAGACTTATCTCTATCAGAGATGGCACGAAAAATTGCCATTGTGCTCACGGAGAAGATTGGAGGATTTAACCTGACGGCATACGATGTAGTGGCTTCTGGTCAAATGCCTTATACCAACTCCTTTAATCAGTTAAAACCCGAACATCTTGCAATAATCGACGCGGCGATAGAAGTTTCCGGCATCAAGGTACATGCGCTTAAACCGGTGAGCGAACTGAGTGACGGTTTATTTCAAAAAACAGTGATCGCAAAAGCCCTGGCGCAACAAACTTCGGTGTTGTTGTTGGACGAACCAACTGCCTTTCTGGACTATGCTTCCAAACACGAATTGTTTATTCTGTTAAAAGACCTGGCTGCGCAAAAGGAAAAGTGTGTATTGGTAAGCTCCCACGATCTTGACCTTATTTTAAAGTATTGCACTAAGGTTTTAGTGATCTCGCACGACTCCATTGAATTAATTGAGGCTGGTAAAGCGAGGGAGAATAAAGCTTTTCTTCAGATTGGCGGAGGATTTATCTAGGCATTCACAAATTTACCAACAATGTTAATAAGATACTTTCCGTATAGAATTAAAGTATATTTTTGTCGCCGTTATGGCAGAAAAAATTATGGCACTAAAAGTAAAGACTTCACAATTGCCCAATGCAGGTAAGGGTTTATTTACCGACAAACCAATTAAAAAGGACGCAAAAATAATTGAGTACAAAGGCGAAATTATCGACTGGAAGGAATACGAAAAACGTGTAGCGGAAGATAAAGACGGCTACCTGTTTTTCATCAATAAAAATAGATGCATTGATGCGTTTTCTACCCCCGAACACAAAGCCCGTTATGCTAATGATGCGGCAGGACTCAGCAGAGTGAGGGGTTTAAGTAACAATGCGGATTATGAAATCTTTGGTGACAAATGTTTTATTGTGGCCAGAAGGGACATTAAAGCGGGAGAAGAAATTTTTGTAAATTACACCAAAGAATACTGGGATTGTATCCGCTATAACATCAAACATAAACTCTACAAAACCAAGTAAATTCCGTACTTAATTAATTGTAAGTGGCATGAGTAAATTCCTGATAGTTGGTCTCGGTAATATCGGCGAAGAATACGCCGAAACGAGACATAATATTGGGTTTAAAATTGTCGACCACCTTGCATCAGAGGCCGGCGTTAAATTTACAACTGAACGTTACGCCGATGTGGCGCATATCAAGCACAAAGGCAAACAATTAATTCTTATCAAACCTTCCACCTATATGAACTTGAGTGGAAAGGCAGTTAATTACTGGTTGCAAGCCGAAAAAATCGAAGTGGAGAATACGATGGTTCTTGTGGATGAACTGGCTTTACCCTTCGGGAAAATAAGAATTGGGCCGAAAGGAAGTGATGGAGGACATAACGGATTAAAAAGTATCCAGGAAAGTATCAATACCACGCAGTACCCTAGACTTCGTTTTGGTATAAGCAACGAATTTAATAAAGGAGCTCAGGTGAATTATGTTCTGGGAAAATGGAGTGAAGAGGAACTAAAAACGCTCAACGACCGGATAAAAGTAGCCGGGGATGCGGTTAAAGCTTTCGCATTCATTGGCTTGCAACGCTGCATGAATGAGTTCAATAACAAATAGGCCAAAGGAACAGCTGAAACGTTTAAAGGGTCATGTTACTCTTTTGATTTCCTTTTTTCCATTAACTTTACATCATGCTTTACAATCAGATCGTTGGTCAGACAGAACCTAAACTTCGTTTACTGAAGATGGTGCAAGAAGGACGTGTTCCACACGCACTCATGTTTACAGGACGCGAAGGCTGTGGAAATCTGCCGGCAGCGATTGCTTTTGTTCAGCATTTGTATTGTACCAGTAAAACAGAAAACGGAGCTTGTGGAACTTGTGTTTCCTGCAATAAAGTTTCTAAATTAATTCATCCCGATCTCCATCTGGTATTTCCTATAGCCAAGAGTAAGGATGTAAAAAGTAGCAACGACTTAATAAAGGAGTTCAGAGAGGCCATCCTGCAGAATCCATACTTAACCTTAACAGATTGGTTTAATGAAATTAGTGCGGAAAACAAACAGCCCTTAATTCCTGTAGAGGAAGCAAATGATATTTTACGCAAACTGAGCTACACCAGTTACGAAGGCTCTTATAAAATAATGATCATCTGGCAGCCGGAGAAAATGAACGCGGAGTCTGCCAACAAACTGCTCAAAATTCTTGAAGAACCCCCTGAACAGACTTTGTTTGTTTTGGTTTCAAACAACCCGGAACAACTGCTGGCTACTATTATATCGAGGGTGCAACAAATTCCTTTTTACGCCTGCAGTGAACAGGAAATTACCGATGGACTCGTATCTCAGTTCAAGGTAAATCCGGAGGTTGCTAAACAAACCGCTATTCTTGCCAATGGAAATTACGCGGAAGCATTAAGTCTCTTGACCCACAATGAAGAAAGTGTTTCTTTTTTAAACAATTTCCAATCCTTTATGCGACTCGCGCTTAAGTTTGATTGTAGTAAAGCGTTAACCTGGATAGATGAAAATGCGGCGATTGGCCGTGAAAAACAGAAACAGTTTTTACAATACAGTCTGGAAGTTTTTCGGGACAGTTTGATGTACAATTACGGGGATAAAAATCTCGTGCGTTTGAGCGGGCAGGAAAAACAATTTCTTGAAAAATTCGCACCTTTTGTAAATCGAAAAAATTACGAAAGATTGGTGGAAGAATTCAACAGCAATTATTACTACATCGAAAGGAACGCGAATCCAAAAATTCTTTTTATGGACCTGATTCTGAAAACGAACGAACTTATTAATTTAAAATAAAAGAGCTACCTCTTGCGAAGTAGCTCCCCGATAAATAAGCAAACTGAGCAGTCCTATTACTTACTTACGATTATTTTTTGGGTAAGTGTTTTACTGGGAGAACGGAGTTCAATAAAGTAGAAACCACCGGATACATCCCCGAGCTGTATATTTTTTTCGAACAGACCATCATTTGCAGCGCTTTCACCCTTATAAATTTCTTTTCCTAAAAGATCATATACCACAATGGAAAGTCCTTTTTTCTCCAGGTCTTCACCCTTCAAGGTAAAAGAACCCGGATTAGGATTCGGGTAAACCATAAACGTCCAATTATCCCGCGTTAATTCAACTACATTTGTACTCAATTCAGGAGCAACAACGTTAATACTGATAACGGTAGAAG
>CAZMHW010000073.1:9727-11680 GCA_964566105.1 uncultured Akkermansia sp. | reverse complement strand
TTAATCCCGCTAACAAACGTAGTCTCGAAGTTATTGTGGTTGGTTCAGGTTTGGCCGGCGCTTCAGCAGCTGCTACACTTGCAGAAATGGGGTACAAAGTAAAAGTACTTTGTTTCCAGGATTCGCCACGTCGTGCGCACAGTATTGCCGCGCAAGGTGGTGTTAATGCCGCAAAAAATTATCAAAACGATGGTGACAGTGTTTACCGTTTATTTTACGATACTATTAAGGGAGGTGACTACAGAGCCCGTGAAGCAAACGTTCACCGTTTGGCGGAAGTGTCTGGAAACATTATTGACCAGTGCGTGGCACAAGGTGTTCCTTTTGCGCGTGAATACGGCGGAACTTTAAGTAACCGTTCGTTTGGTGGTACGCAGGTACAACGTACGTTTTATGCAGCCGGACAAACCGGACAACAATTATTGTTAGGAGCCTACAGCGCTTTACAACGCCAGGTAGGTATGGGTGCGGTGCAATTATTAGCCCGTCACGAAATGATGGATGTAGTAAATATTGACGGCAAATGCCGCGGTATTATTGCCCGTGATCTGGTAACAGGTAAGCTGGAGCGTCACTTTGGACATGCTGTGTTATTGTGTACTGGGGGTTATGGTAACGTGTTTTATTTGTCTACCAACGCTATGGGCAGCAACGTAACCGCAGCCTGGAAAGCACACAAAAAAGGCGCTTTCTTTGGAAACCCATGTTATACACAAATTCACCCTACCTGCATTCCTGTTTCAGGAGATCACCAATCTAAATTGACCCTGATGTCAGAGTCGTTGCGTAACGACGGAAGAATCTGGGTTCCAAAAAAACAAAACGATACACGTAAAGCAACCGATATTCCTGAAGAAGAGAGAGATTATTACCTCGAGCGCAGATACCCTGCTTTCGGTAACTTAGTACCCCGTGACGTTGCCAGCCGCGCTGCCAAAGAACGTTGCGATGCCGGTTACGGTGTAGGTACAAGTAAAATGGCTGTATACCTTGATTTTGCTGCGAACACAGAGCGTTACGGGAAGATTGAGGCCACTAAAAACAACCTGCACAATCCAAGTAAAGCAGAAATTATGCGTTTGGGTAAAGAAGTTGTGAAGGAAAAATACGGTAACCTGTTTGACATGTACAAACAAATTACCGGTGAAGATCCTTATGAAGTGCCAATGCGTATTTATCCGGCGGTTCACTACACCATGGGTGGACTTTGGGTAGATTACAACCTGATGACAACTGTTCCGGGGCTTTACGCTTTAGGCGAAGCCAATTTCAGTGATCACGGTGCAAACCGTTTGGGAGCTTCTGCATTAATGCAAGGTTTAGCAGATGGTTACTTTGTAATTCCATACACTATTGGCGATTATTTATCCGAAGAAATTCGTACCAAATCTATTCCAACCGATCATGAAGCTTTCGCTAAAGCAGAAGCAGAAGTTCAGGAGCGCATTAACAAATTGATGGGCATTAAAGGAACCAAGTCTGTGGACCATTTCCACAAACGTTTAGGCAAAATTATGTGGGATAAATGCGGTATGGCCCGTAACAAAGAAGGCCTGACCTCAGCCATCTCTGAAATCCAGAAAATTCGCGAAGAGTTTTGGAAAGATGTGCGTGTGCCCGGTGATGCCAATGAATTTAATCCGGAATTGGAAAAAGCGCACCGCGTGGCAGATTTTATTGAGTTAGGCGAACTGATGTGTAAAGACGCCCTGCACCGTAACGAAAGTTGTGGTGGTCACTTCCGCGAGGAATACCAAACGCCTGAAGGTGAAGCTTTACGTGACGATGAAAACTTTGCCTACGTTGCTGCCTGGGAATTTAAATCAGAAGGTAATTTTGAATTGCATAAAGAAGAATTAAAATACGAAAACATTAAGATCGCTGCTCGTTCTTACAAGTAGTCACTTAACTCTAACCACAAATAGATATGAGTCACGGAAACATGAACCTCTG
>CAZMHW010000073.1:0-9717 GCA_964566105.1 uncultured Akkermansia sp. | reverse complement strand
AACAAAAAAATAAACACGAAAAGGGTCGTTTTGAAACCTACATGGCTAAAGGCATTTCGCCTGACATGTCTTTTCTTGAAATGTTTGACGTTGTAAACGAACAACTCATTAACGAAGGAAAAGAGCCTATTGCTTTTGACCACGATTGCCGTGAAGGTATTTGTGGTATGTGCAGCATGTACATCAACGGCCGTCCGCACGGACCAAAAGAAGGAGTTACTACCTGCCAGTTACACATGCGTAGCTTCAAAGATGGTGATACAATCGTGGTTGAGCCCTGGAGAAGTGCTGCTTTCCCGGTAATTAAAGATTTAGCGGTAGACCGTTCTTCGTTTGACAGAATTATAGCGGCCGGAGGGTTTGTATCCGTTAACACCGGTAATGCCAAAGACGCCAACAATATTTTAATTCCGAAAGATGACGCAGACGATGCCTTTAACGCGGCAGCCTGTATTGGTTGTGGCGCCTGTGTTGCGGCCTGCAAAAATTCAAGTGCCATGTTATTTGTTTCCGCGAAGGTTTCTCAGCTGGCTTTGTTGCCTCAGGGAAAAGTTGAACACAAAAGCCGTGTACTAAACATGGTAAAACAAATGGACGAAGAAGGTTTCGGAAATTGTACCAATACCGGTGCCTGCGAAGCTGAATGTCCTAAGAGCATTTCTTTAGAGAACATTGCCCGAATGAACCGTGAATACTTAGGAGCAAGCTTAACCTAGTTTTTATAATTTGAGATCTGTGAACCGCCTTTGAAAAAGGGCGGTTTTTTTGTTTAAAGATCAATATCCACAGCCCGATAAGTGTCATGGTTGGCTTCAACCTTCCAGCCACTCCGAACGCAGGAGCCCCGGCGGTTTCCAAAAGTCTGCAACAGAGCGCTCCTTGGGTTGCCGCTCCTTTGTTTTAACTTGGCAGAAAGCCCTGCAACATACAGGGTTTTCTGCCAAGTGTGAACTTTTCTATTTAACTATGACAACTTTATGATTTATTTTTAAAGAGTCTTTTTGTCCAACAATGAAGTAAAAACCACTTGAAAGATCATCCACCTGTACAGTACGATTATTTTGTGCCGTAAGTTTGATGGTTTTAACCACCTGACCAATCTCATTAACAATACTCAAATCGAGCTCTGTTTCTGAACTCACTGTAAATACTCCGTTGGATGGATTTGGAAACACAGATATAGCCCTCTCACCATTGGTCAATTCACTAATACCGTTGCACACATTCACTTTTATTTGAATAGATGCGGTATTCTGACAACCGTTAGCGTCGGTACCCATCACGGTATAAGTAGTTGTGGTTTGCGGTTTTACACTAATACCCGGACTCGTGGTGCCTGTACTCCAGGCATATGTTACGGCACCTGTACCTGTTAAAGTAATGGCAGGATCGGACTTACATACCACCGTTTTAGTGGCTAGTATACTTATGGTTGGGTTATTAAACACAGTAATCGTAATGTTTGTAGAGCTTGGACAGCTCAATCCGGTAATAGTTGTATTAGCGATAACACTGTAATTCGTGGTAACTGTTGGTGAGACCACAGAAACACCGTTAAAAGAAGAATTTCCAACCCAAACGTAGGTATTCGCTCCGCTTGCGGTCAAAGTTGTTGTGCCTCCATTACAAATACTGTTCGTAGCAGTCGACACTGAAACATTCGCAACTAGTACATTTACACTAATGGTTTTTTCAGCCGTACAGCTGTTCGAACCAACTCCCGTAACAGTGTAAACACTCGGTACTGTTGGGTTTACCTGGTTAACTGCTGTAGACGGTCCGTTTGTCCAACTATAAGAACTAGCGCCACTGGCAGTTAAAATTGCCGGATCCCCAACGCATACGATGGTTTTGTTCGCAGACACCGTTATTAATGGCGCCGTATTTGTGAGAACGATCTGAGTTGCCTGCGATAAACAGCCGTTAGGACTCGCGCCAACTACCTGATACAATGTCGGGGAAAGAGGATTGTCAGAAATACTTGTGCTATTTGAATTACCGGGACTCCAGGTATAAGTCGATCCACCGCTTGCAGTCATGGTTACAATTGCGCCTTCACATACAACCGAATTGCTGGCTGCGATGGTGATTGTTGGATTTGGATTGGTATTCACCGCAACGGTAGCGGTTCCAAAACAAGTTCCATCAGAGGCTGCCACGGTATAGATTGTATTAACCGCCGGGCTAACAATTGCAGGATTCATTGTGTTATTATTTGGCATCCAGGTGTATCCGGTTACAGAAGAAACCGCTGTTAAAGTAGTTGTATTACCGGCACAAATTAAATTTGAAGAAGCGCTGGCGGTTACTACCAACGGAGCAATGGTAATAGCCGTTGTTGCCGTGCCAATTCCGCAACCATTTTGCCCCGCTACGGTGTATGTTGCCGTTGCTGTTGGTAAAAATGATTGTCCATTGGTAACCGGAACTGCACCACCAGACCAGGTATAGGAAAGAGCACCACTTGCTGTAAGCGTGGCGGTCTTACCCAAACACAGAGTACTCGGGGTATTGGTAATCGTTAAAACCGGTAAGCCTGAACTCACCGTTACGGTGATACTTTTTGACGACATGCAGTTTGATGGCGACATAGCCGATAAAGCATAAACCGATGTTGTAGCAGGTGAAACTACAATAACAGAACTAGTGGTATTACCGGTGCTCCAGGAATAATTGCTTATTGCGTTCGTTGTCAAGGTGACGCTTTGCCCTGCACATATCGAAGGTGCCGTGCTGTTTGAACCTGAAGCGGTCAAGCTAATACTACATAACTCTTTAATAATCACCTTGCCGTTTCCCGTAAGATCTGGATTAGGCACAAAACCGGATTGACCAAACATAATAGTTGTACCACTCGTTACTCCACCAATGTATGAAGAACCGCCGCCGCCAGCACCACCATCTCCCCGACCACCGCCGCCACCGTAATAACCCGCACCGCCACCGGCACTATGGTCATTTCCGCCGGTACTGGTACAGCCACCACCGCCACCATTCCATCCACCTGTACCACCATTGCCGCCAGAACCACCGGCCGCGTGCATAGTTCCGGATGGTGACGCCGGATTTGAAGTGCCGTTTGCTGAACCGCCACCGTATCCATATCCGCCTGGAAATCCAGCCCCATAACTCCCTGCTACTGCAAATCCTCCGGCTGTTTGAGATCCACCGGTAGCTGCGGTTCCTGTTGAAACACCCGTATTATCCGGGGCAGTGGCGCCAACTAAACCACCACCATCTCCACCGGCGCTACTTTCTGAGACAATGCCGGAAGTACTACCTCCGCCTCCGCCTGCTGCAATTATAATTAAGGTCGTGTTAGATGCGGGTACTACATCTGACATACCACCACCTCCACCACCAACGTTAGATGCGCCCGAAGCATTACCCCCGTGCCCACCTACATAAACATTAAACGTTGCTGTGGACGTATTCGTGTAAATACCTGATGAATATCCACCTTTTCCGCCTGATGTTGAAGTCGTTCCGTTATTGGCATTGCCCCCGTCGGCACCCCAGCACTCTATTGAATAATTGCCTGCCGGGAGGCTGATGGTTTGTGTGTTTCCTGTGTAATTGAAAGTGTAGGTTGTTTGTGAGTAGATCGTGCCGGAAAACACGGTCAATGCAAGTGCAAAAAATCCCCTCTTTGCGCTTGATACCAATTTGTAAATTTCGCTTTTCATAGTTTTTACGTGTTTTAATTTGATAATTTCTCGTTTTTAAGATTTTCCTGCTTCACGATGCGGTTTGTATTGGTCCCCTGCATGAGGAACGGCTAAGGACTTCTTGCCACCTGTAGCCTCTACTAAGTGGCTTAATTTAACTCTGCTATACGCACTGTTAACCGGTAATTGCAATAGAATCTACATAAATATATAAATTCTAAGTTTTAGAAATTTACTTTTAACATTTAGAAAAGCAAAACTTGATAAGCGTCAATAAAATTATGTTTTTGAAAAACAGGGTAACATGTTCAAATATTAATCTCTGGCCAACTCAATTCTAAAGGTGGTTCCTTTGTTCGGCTCACTATTCAAAACATAAATTTTGCCCTTGTGGTAGATTTCAATAATGCGCTTGCACAGACTTAAACCCAGCCCCCAGCCACGACTCTTGGTGGTAAAGCCCGGTTCGAAAACGGTTGTGAAACGAGACTTTGGAATTCCTTTTCCGCTATCGGTAATGTCTATTATCAGACCTTCGGGAATACCTTTGAGGCTAACATGTAATGTTCCTTTCCCTTCCATGGCATCCACTGCGTTTTTACAAATGTTCTCAATCACCCATTCAAACAGTGGCTTGCTGAGGTGCGCCTGCAATCTTTCTTCGGGCAGATCGAGTGTATAGATCACATTTTTAGAAGTACGCTTTTTTAAATAATCAATTGCTTCAAATAAAATATCGTTCACGTTTTCCTGCACCAGGGTTGGTTGAGACCCAATTTTACTAAAACGGTCTGTGATGGTGTTCAAACGTTTAACATCCTGTTGCATTTCGTTGACAATGGCCTCGTCTACTCCTTGCGACAATAAATGTTCGTTCCAGGCCATGAGCGATGAAAGCGGAGTCCCAAGTTGGTGTGCTGTTTCCTTGCTCATTCCCACCCACACCTGATCCTGCTCGGCTTTACGCGCCGTACTGAATAACACATAGGCAATTACCAAAAACAAGCCTATCACGCCAAACTGGATGTAAGGATAATACTTCAGTTTTGTGAGAAGATCTGACTCTGCATAAAAAATATAATTGGTTTCTCCTTCCCCCAGATCAATAGGAATAGGTTGATTGACGTGCGCAAGTTCCAGAAGCGTGGTGCGCAGTTTTTCAGGTGTATTTATTTTAGAAGTATCCATCTTATCGCTGTGCGCGATTACATGACGTTTGCTGGCATCGGTAAAAATCACCTTTACCTCAGCTGTACTCACCGACATCTCCTTGAAAGAATTAATAAGGTCGTCAAAGATCAACTGAATGTCAGAAAAAACTTTACTGTCTTTATAGTACAAATAGGAGTTAAAGTTTTTATAGTAATTAATAATCACCGGATCATACTTTTTTTTCATCAGGTTGAGCTCCTGCCTCAAGTACGTAGTGTCTCCTGACCTCAGGGAATCCAGATTCCGGGACGTCATTTCTCCGTTGTCATTCACCAAAATAACAGGCACGGTGGTATTCTCCTGCAAGACCTTCAAAACAAAATTAATGTCAGAAGAATTATCGTATTGATTTAAATGTTTAAAAGCTTCCGCTACCAGCTCCGCTTTCTTACGCTCCTCGCTTTTTATCTCACCAAAAATGTGATTGGCAACCTTGATTAATTTTGCTCTTTTTTGAACGGCCTCGGCCCAAACCCGGGCCTTTATTTTTTCGTCTTTGGAAATACTTTTTACAAGATTATTGGTATACCAGAATGAAGCCAGCACAATGATGAGAGCCGCAGCAGCCAAGGCTAATTTCCAACGTTGTTTTCTGGCGTAGATGTTCACGATAAAACGATTGTTTGATAAATATAGTGAATTAAAAGTCTTCTTCCTCTGCCTTCTTTTTTAACTCCAACGATTTTTTAGGTGGTATATTGTCTGTTTTTTCAAGTTCAAATATCTGCTCTTGCTGTTTCTGTTTTTTTAAGGCCGAATCTTTTCTGAACAATCCAAACTCTTCTTTGAGCAATTGTTTAATACTTTGTTTTTCCTGCTTTATATCTGTTTTGATCTTCTCTTTCAATCCCTTTCTATCGTATTTAATAATCGGGTTATCTAAAGTGCCGGTCATCAAGATAAAGGCGCTGCGGCGGTTTTCCTTGTCATTAATAACAGGACCGAACTCGCTGTCTTTGTTTTTCCGTTTTTTAGCAAGTAGCTCACTGATAAATAACTGAATGTGGTAATCAATTTCGTTGCTGAAACTATGAGTCCCCCAAACTTCAACATTTAAAGCGGAATTCTTTATGGTAGTTCTTGGAATAGTGATCAAATTATTTTTGATTTCTATAGTACTGCTAAGAGAAGAAAATTTGATTCTTTTCAAATCCTGCACGTCCACGAATTTTGACAGGCTCAACAAGGGTTTAAAATCAATAAGCTCTCCCCGCTCAAGAAAGAGGTTGCAAACCGAAGCGATCGATTTGGGATCGACCTCTAAACGGTTAGACCAGGTTCCCGAAAACTCTATTGTTGACGAGGCTACACCCTTTATGTTTTTCTCTGTAAGGGCAGACTGGCCGAAATTATTGAGCTGTGAAAATAATTCTGTGATGTTGATATTACTTAAACGGCTCTGTAGCACCACCTCTAACTTGTCCCGGGAATTATCAACGTAGGCGTCCAACTCAGCCTCTCCCTGCATGGTTTGTAATTTTAAATCGCTGATGACGGCCTTTTGGTTTTTTATTTCCATTTCGCCGGTGAGTGAGCGCGCTTCAAATTTTCCAAAGCTAAACTGAAGAATCGCTGCGTTCAATTTAAAATTAATGTTCGCCGGAATAAGTGATTTGTCATTGCTTTCTGAAGATTTACCTTGTGGCGCAAGAAAATCTTCCATTTTTATGGAATTGGAATAAAGACTTCCCGTAATTGTCAGAGGTGAGTTCCGGTCCATCAAATAATTAAATACTCCCGGCATTTTTCCATTTATGGTTAGGTCTGAACTACCTCTTTTCAATTTCAGATCCTTTACTTCAATTTCCCTCTCTTTTGCAACAATCTGACAAGTTTCCACGGAATATATTTTTTCATCCCCCTTAAACTGGGCCTCCAGATTTAAAACGGATGTTTCCAGGTCTATTTTCACTTTGTCAGAAAAGGTCTGTTCTTTGAGATTTTTTAAATCTCCTTCCAGCTCAGCTTTAAGCGCCAGGTTCCCCTTTAAAGTTGTAAGGGTATCTATTGGCCAGAAATTCTGAATGTTTTCGAGTTTCACATTGGCTTTTGTACCAACGTGTAAATATGGGTTTTCGAAATTCCTTATCATGCAACTCCCTTGTATTTCATCTCCATTTAATTTTAGTGCGATGTTTTTTAAGTTTAAGAAAGATGTTTCTTCCGAATAGTTAAGTTCCCCTTCTAAATTAACATCCGTCACACTGGTTGAAAGGGGTCTATAGGTAATTTTTCCATTCTTAATTCCAAAGCTACTGGTTACCGAAAAGGTTTTTTTGCCTCCGTACCTTACAGTTCCTTCGCCATAAAAATTTCCCGAACTCTCGTAGTCATTTATTTTGTTTTTGTATTTTTCAGGGAGAAGAGATAACACCGAAGAGATGTCCAGCTTCGGAGCCTTATATGTCAGGTTCAGCTTTTCGAGACTATCCTTGTAATTAAAATTTCCGTTCAACGCCAGACTCAGCTCATTCAGGTTCATGTTCGCCTGTTTAATAACATAGTTGCCATTATTTACATCCAGGTTAACCGAAAATTCGCAGTTTTTTTTTCGTAAATATTTCACTTTACCCTGAGCCATCTCGTGAATGAGAATCTTAGCCTCCGAGGTTAAGTCAAAACTGGACTCCTTAAATTGTCCTTTAAATGTGAGTTTTTTTAGCTCCAGATCTGTTTTAAAGATGTGTTTCCTGTCTTTGTAAGTGATCCTGCAATTTTCTATACTTATTAATTTTAAGTTAAACGCAATACTATCATTTACGTTTTTTGTTCCTTTGGCGGAAGTTTCCCAAAAGGTATAATTATTGCTGCCATTTTTAAACACTTTAATTCGAGCAACAGCATCTTTTAATTTAATCTTTTCTATTTCGTATTTTTTATTCCAGAGATCCTCGATATTAAAATGCAGATTGAGCTGGCCGGCAAAAAGCAGTGTGTCCCTGTTTTTAACTGGCAGGGCTTCGAGCATAAGCAGATCTTTAAACTGTATGGAACAATCCGGAAAGCTTTTGATGATGGTTAGATCTATGTTTTTCGGATCAATTTTTACTTCCGCCTTAAGGTGTTTATTGAGTTCGGAAACAATAGCGGCTTTTACTTCATCCTGGTAAATAAACAAAAGACTCAACAGGGTGCCAACGCCAAATATCAAAAGAAGAAAAATAACAAGTACAATTCTTCTCAGCTTTTTGAGGAGCGAACGCTTTGGTTTTTCTATGTGGGGAACTTCTTCCAACTCTTTAAAGTTGCGCAATAATCAGACACTAAATGCTTAGTTGGAAATTTAAAAATAAACAGCGGGTGTTAATTATGATTTTTTAATAAATTCAGGAATACCTTCTTCGATTACATCGCATTAAAACAAGAATAACCTTCCTCCGAGAAACTACTTTTTGAATCTAAATTTAATCTCTATATTTATTCCAGAGCAAACTTAGCTCCATTCCGAATGAACATAAAACCGTTCTTCCTATCGCAGGAAAAATTCTTTAAAAAACCCAGCGTCTTGGTACTGGTTTTTGCTGCCTGTTTTTCCTTTTGGTTCGTTGATTTTTGGAAACCCTATAATACAGCGAAAGGACACAACAATTTTAACTGGGATGTGATGAATTATTACAGTTATTTGCCGGCAAAATTTTGTAATAATAACGACTTTGATTTTCACCTGGGCGCTGATTCAATGTACCTGCCCTATGGTCCTTTAAAAACCTTTGTTCCCAAAACCACTTATGGCATGTCCATTATGTATGCCCCCTTTTTTGCCCTGGGTTATAAAGTGGCCATTAACTCCAGGAGCCCGCTTACCGGTTTCTCAGAGCCCTTTGCAACCTGCATCCGATGGGGCTCCATCTTTTACGTTTTGCTTGGTCTCTTTTTCTTAAGAAAGCTTTTGTTGGTCTGGTTCAACGAGGTCGTCACGGCCATTACGCTCTTTGCCGTGCTTTTTGGAACCATGCTTTTTTACTATACGTTTACGCAAAGCGAAATGACGCACGGTTACCTCTTTACACTCTTTAATGCCTTTCTTTATCTTACCTATAAATGGCATTTGGAACAAAAATGGAAGTACAGCGTTTTTCTGGCTTTGATCATAGGTTTAATCTCCTTAATACGTCCTACCGAAATTTTCATTGTTCTATTCTTTGTTTTCTGGGATGTGAGAAAACTCTCAGATCTGAAGCAAAAATTCACGCTTTTTAAAAAACGTTACCTCCATCTTCTCATCATCGCATTGCTGGGATTTGCCTTATGGATTCCACAATTTTTGTTCTGGAAACATCATGCAGGGAGCTATTTGTATTTTTCTTATCCGGGCGAGCGATTTTTTTGGAAAGATCCGCAGATCCTCAACATTCTCTTTAGCTACCGCAAAGGATGGATCACGTACACACCCCTGGTGTTATTATCCTTCATCGGTTTCTTTTTTATTCCGAAGAATTTCCCGGTTTCCAAATGGGTTTTTGTATTTGTAACAGCATCCATGGTTTACGTATTAAGCTGTTGGTGGGACTGGTTCTTTGGAGGTTGTTTTGGCGCCCGTGGTTTTTGCCAATACATTTCCTTTCTGTCAATTCCTTTTGCTTTTTTTGTAAACTTTGTAGTGAATTCGGAAAAAACGTTTTTACTTAAAGGGCTTCTGAACCTCACCGTTTTTGTTTTTATTTTTTCATGCGTTTGTTTAAATATTGGTCAGTCCTATCAGATCAATCACGGCAAAATACATCCCTGGGGAATGAGTAAAAAGGTGTACTGGACCGTATTCAGAACCTATCAGTTTACCGATGCTTACGAATACCAATATTGGGCAGATCTGGTAATGCCAGACTACGAGAAACTT
>CAZMHW010000072.1:5407-11769 GCA_964566105.1 uncultured Akkermansia sp. | reverse complement strand
GCTTTTTGTGAGTTATTTTTCTAATTTAGGCTAATTATTTAACAATTAAGTATGCACATTGCTATTGCGGGAAACATTGGGTCAGGCAAAACCACTTTAACATCATTATTGGCAAAACACTACAAATGGCATGCTCACTACGAAGACGCTGACGACAATCCTTATCTCAATGATTTTTATGAAGATATGCAACGTTGGTCATTCAACTTGCAGGTATACTTACTCAACAACCGGTTTAATCAGATCTTAGATATTCGCAAAGGCAAACACACAGTTGTACAGGATCGTACAATTTATGAAGATGCTTACATCTTTGCTCCTAACCTTCACGCCATGGGTTTAATGACCTCCCGTGATTACGATAACTATTTTTCTTTGTTTAAGTTGATGGAAAGTCTGGTAAAGGCTCCTGATCTTATTATTTACTTGAGGGCGAGTGTACCAACCCTGGTAAAACAAATTCAAAAACGTGGACGCGAATACGAGAACAGTATTCGTTTGGATTATTTGAAACGCCTGAACGAACGTTACGAGGCCTGGAACGCTTCCTACGAGTCGGGTAAAATAATGGTGGTGGACGTGGACGATATTAACTTTAGCGAGAGTAAGGAGGATTTAGGAAAGGTTATCAGGATGATTGATGCAGAACTTAACGGATTATTTAAATAGTGAATACTGCAGTAAATAGAGACGCCGAATTTTTTGATCAGCATTTTTCCAAGTGCGTTGAAAATGTCAACAGCCATGGCAAAATAATCCTGGCCTACGACGGCGTTTTAAATTCTGAAACTATTTCTAAACTCGAAACAGAGATCGAAGCCAATATCCTTGACAAAAATCTGCCAAAGGTAGTTGTAAAAAAGGTCTTTTTTATTTGTATCGAATCTCTTCAAAATATGTTTATCCACGGGCATCGTGATGAGGCAGGTGCTAAACATAATTTTTTTATATTGTACATTACCGATAAAGCGGTGAAAATGATCGGAGCGAATCTCATCGCCAACGCATCCATCGAGAAATTAAAAAAACACATTGAAAAAATAAATTCATTTCAGGATCCTGCCGAACTTAAAACCTATTACCTCGAACACCTTGAAAATAACGAGTTAAGTGAAAAAGGCGGGGCAGGTCTTGGTTTCATTACTATTGGAATGAAAAGTGGAAATAAACTTGGCACACAATTCGAACAAATCAACGATAATAGATCCATGTTCTTAATGGAGGTAACTATTAACATTGACTAGTTTTTTTTCTCCCATAACGCGACCGTATTTTTCAGGTTGTATCTATCTTAACCGGCTTTAATGGAGAACCAAAAACATATCCTTTTTATTTCTTCCTGGTACCCCAATCGCACCAACCCCACACACGGCATTTTTAACCGTTATTTTGCAGATGCCGTAGCACTTTATGCTAAAGTAAGTGTATTGCACGTGTGTTCGGATGACACTTTAAAAGAGGATTTCGAAAGTGTAGAGTCAACCGACAACGGTATCAAAACAGTTACTGTTTATTATAAAAAAGTAAACTCCGTCATTCCCCTTTTTTCTCAACTTAAAAAGAGGAGCCGCGTTATTCAGGCTTTTGAAAGGGGTTTTGAACTTATACTAAGTAAGGTGGGTCGCCCTGATCTCATTCAGCTCAACGTTATTTTACCGATGGGTCTGGGGGCTTATCATCTTTCTACTAAATACAATATACCGTATGTGATCAACGAAAACTGGTCGGGTTACTGCGAGGAGGATGGAAATTACAAAGGTTTTGCGCAAAAATATTATACGGAGAAGATTGTCAGAGGGGCAAAAGCAATTATGCCTACCAGTACGTATTTAAAGGAGGCTATGTTAAGCCACAATTTAAAAGGCAACTATCAGATTGTTCCAAATGTGGTGAACGTAAACACCTTTAAACCCACTCAAAAATCCCAGGCGGGTATTACTACGTTTATTCACATATCTTCTCTTAACGACCGTGAAAAAAATGTGAGCGGAATTATCAGAGCCTTTAGCGAGGCCAATAAAACAAACAAAAACCTGCAACTGAATATTGTGGGAGAGGGTGTTGACAAACAGCTATACGAAGCCCTTGTAAAAAAACTTAAGCTTGAGGAAAAAGTAATATTTAAGGGGCGCTTAATGAGTGCCGATCTTGTAACCGAGATTAATGCCGCAGACGCGCTGATCATGTTTAGTAATTACGAAACCTTTTGCCTGGTGATTATTGAAGCTTTTGCCTGTGCTAAACCGGTTATTACGAGCAATGCGGGAGCCATTAAAACCTACATGAGACCGGAATTGGGTATCATGGTAGATAAACAAAACGAAGATCAATTGACGGGAGCGATTCTCGAATTTTCTTCAGGCAAAAAAAGCTACAACACAAATCTTATCCGTCAGTTTGCTGTGGATAATTACAGTTATGAAAAAGTGGGGGAAAGACTCTATCAAATTTATACCGACGCGCTAAAGGCGGGAACCAGAAATAAATAACAAACAACCCAGGAGAAAGAATTGCTTAAGAACCTCATATCTTCTTTTTTTGCCAAGAGTTTTGTGGCCGTTACCATGCTCGCAATTCTGTTAATTCAGTCCCGGTACCTGGGGAGTGCGGTGGTAGGTCAGGTGAGTTTACTCATTCTTAATTTGGCGATCATTCAGACTATCAGTGACATTTACACCGGTTCTGCTTTGGTTTACTTTATCCCTAAGCACGCGCTGAATAATATTTACCGCACGGGTTTAGTTTGGACCTTTGCTTGCATCTCGGTTATCAACCTGATTTTCTTTTTATTTCAAGTTGGCGTTAAAGATCTTTGGATGCACGTGCTTATGCTCTCCTTTTTATCTACGCTTCATGCGTTTCACAATGTGATTTTACTGGCTAAACAAAAGATCAGGACCTATAATTTTTTGGTTTTCTTTCAGCCGGCCATGCTGCTGCTAGCTTTGAGTGTCTGCATTTATGCGCTGCAGATAAGAACAGTGCAAGCGTTCGTACTATCGGCCTATGTATCCTGGGGACTCTCACTGCTTCTTTCTTCCTGGCAAATTCTTCAATTACTTGGTGGAGGTGAAGAATCCCTGACGGAGTTGAGCCCTTTAAAAATCCTTCGCAACGGCCTGGTCAATCAACTCGGAAATCTGGCGCATACCCTGAGTAATCGCTATAATTATTACATGATTACGAGTACGGTGATGGTAGGTATTTATGCCAGTGCTACCTCTCTCATTGAATCGGTATGGATTTTAAGTGGAAGCGTATCGCCGATTATCCTGAGTCATATTGCTAATCAAAAAGATGCTGATAACAACAGCAGGGTTACCTTTTTACTGTCTAAGATCTGTTTTTTGTTGAGTCTGTTCTGTGTATTGGTTGTACTGGTATTACCTGAGAATTTTTTTACAGCCTTATTGGGTAAAGATTTTACGGGTACAAAAACCATCATGCTGTACCTCTCACCAGGGGTCTTAATGATTAGTTTTTCAAGCATCATCAGTCATTATTTTTCGGGTCTGGGTAAGCAGAGAATTTTGCTATTTGCAAATAGCAGCGGTTTGCTTGTGACGCTCTTAACCAGTTATATTTTTATTTCACGGTACGGATTAATCGGCGCTTGTTATGCTGCTTCATTGTCTTATGCAGCACAGGCATTGGTGCTCACGGTTGTTTTTATGAAACAAAATCAATTTACAATACCACAGCTCTTTAGTTTCAAAAAAGACCTCATACTTCTCAGAAAATAGAGCAAGGACTTTTTTGTTCAACCAGACCTTTACGTAACTTTACGAATCCAAATCAAACTAAAACCAACTATGAAGAAAATACATATTCTATCACTGATACTAATGCTAACGTTTTTTAATGTTAGAACCGGCAATTCTCAAGTGCTTAACAACCATATCGTCGAGGAGGTTCTTGCCAACTCAGATTCTCTTACCTCATCAGATTCAGCCAAGCCTATCATAAAAACGGTAATTATGGATGAAGAGGAAGCTGGCGGAGCAGAATCCAGTCTCCGTGATAAATGGATAACAGCCGCCTTAGCCGCGCTAGGCGTTGTTCTGGTGATTGTTTTCAGGATGCTTCGCAAAAAGAAGAAACGCTAGTTAGTGGAGCCCGTCATCACCAAACTGTGAAACCTGAAAAATAAGAACATACTATTTTTCCAGATGCTCTCCCACAAATTTTGTCAGCTCTACAAACTGCGCTACCGAGAGTTGCTCCGGGCGTTTGTCTAATAAAGGATGGCGGATTTCATTATTATTGAAGAGCACACGAATCGAATTTCGAATGGTTTTTCTCCGTTGATTAAAAGCGGTTTTCACTACTTTTTTAAAGAGTAGCTCGTCGCAATCGAGCTTTTCGACCTTATTACGGGTTAAACGGATCACCGCGCTTTTTACTTTGGGTGGTGGCGTAAAGGCGTTTTCATGAACGGTAAACAGGTATTCAATATCGTAATAGGCTTGTAATAAAACACTCAGGATGCCATATACTTTTGACCCGGGTTTTTCCGCGAGCCGCATGGCCACTTCTTTTTGAAACATTCCCACAACATAGTCTACGTTGTTTTTATGATCCAACACCTTAAACATGATCTGGCTCGAAATATTGTAAGGGAAATTTCCGATCACATTGAACTTAGGTCCGGCAAGTTTTTCAAGATCAGCTTCTAAAAAATCAGAAAGCAAAACTTTGTCTTTTTGTTCAGGGTATTTGGTTTTTAAAAAGTCTACCGATTCTGTGTCTACGTCCAGCGCAAAAAACCGATCCTGACTTGTGATCAGGTGTTGCGTTAGTACACCGGTACCCGGACCCACCTCTATAATGGCGCTGGTTTTATCCTTTTCCAATAAGGCATCCACAATGTTCCTGGCGATATTCTCATCGTTCAGAAAATGTTGACCTAAGTGTTTTTTTGCTCTTACGGGTTGTTGCACCTGAATTGTTTTATGTAATAGTTTTTTTCTGCAAATGTGAAATCTAATAAAATGTCAGAACTCTGTGTGAAGTTAAAGAGTTTATTTTACAGTCCCTTTACCACCCAGTGCCATTAAATAGGCCTTAATAAATTCATCCAGATCTCCATCCAGCACGCCTTCGGCGTCCGTTATTTTTAATTCCGTGCGGTGGTCGTTCACCATTTTATAAGGATGAAGCACGTAACTGCGGATCTGAGAACCCCATTCAATTTTCATTTTCCCCTCTTCAACGGCATTTTTTGCTTCGTTGCGTTTACGCATTTCGAGTTCGTACAATTGCGAACGTAACATCTGCATGGCCATGTTTCTGTTGCCTAACTGCGAACGTTCCACCTGGCACACTACCACAATACCGGTAGGCTTATGCGTTAATTGCACTTTACTTTCTACTTTGTTAACGTTCTGTCCACCGGCACCACCACTTCGTGATGTGGAAATTTCTATATCGGAAGGTTTAATCTCAATTTCAATGGTATCGTCCACAACCGGATACACATATACAGAGGCGAAACTGGTATGACGTTTGGCATTGGAATCAAACGGACTGATACGCACCAAACGATGCACCCCGTTCTCTCCTTTTAAATAACCATAAGCAAAGCTTCCTTCAATTTCAAGAGAAACCGATTTTATACCGGCCACATCGCCGCCATTATAATCAAGTTCTTTTACTTTAAAGCCGTGTTTGTCAGCCCACATGAGGTACATACGCATGAGCATACTGGCCCAGTCGCAACTTTCTGTTCCACCGGCACCGGCATTAATTTGTAAAATACAGTTTAAGCTGTCCTCCTCGCCCCGAAGCATGTTTTTAAATTCTATTTCTTCGAGTTTTTTGAGCGTGGAAATAAATTCAGCGTTTGTTTCCTCTTCGCTGGCATCACCACCTTTAAAAAAGTCGTACAGGGTGTTGAGGTCGTCCACCTGGCGACTGAGCTCTTCATACGCAGTTGTCCAGGTTTTTACCTGTTTTACCTCATTCAGAATTTTTTCGGCTTTTTTCGAATCGGCCCAGAAATTTGGATCGAGAGTTTTTTCCTCTAGTAATTCGAGATCGTGTTTCTTGCTATCGTAGTCAAAGAAACCCCCTCAACGCGCTACTGCGATCATTCAAGTCTTTTAATTGGTCATTTGTAAACATGGGGCAAAGATAAAAATAATTATGATATGCTTTGTTTTTGAGGCCAAAAATATACGTAGGCGAGCACCATAATAGCGCCAAATTCTATCAGACCCATTACCAGCGCAATGTACACATGCATTAAAATTCCAAAAACAAGCAGAGGCTTTTTGATCTTCTTTATCCAAACAAGCAGGGGGAAAGATAGCTGGTAAAAAAGAATGATGCCCAGGTATCTAACCTGGTTAAAGGAAGTGTTG
>CAZMHW010000072.1:1558-5397 GCA_964566105.1 uncultured Akkermansia sp. | reverse complement strand
AAAGGGGATCGAGAATTTTAGTATAAGAAAAAGCGGAATACATTGAAAAATGTTCTATCTGACTTACTTTGATAATCGCCTTTCCATAAAGCCAGTCCGAATCGTTTACCTTCGCAAGTGCTGAAACAAAATACACCAGGCACAATTGTATCATAATGCCGTAACAGGCAATGTTGTGCAGGCACACTTTTATGTGATCAAGCCAGTTTTCGCCAGGTGTGACGGTTAAGGATAAAAAACAATTAAAAAATAAAAATTGATTGGTTAAAAAATCACCTCCGGTAAGGGTCGTGTAAATGACATTATTCAGATTAAGTACCATAAACCACAGGATGAAGCTCAATAAAAACTGAAATTTTTTGGTAAAAAGTAAAATACAGGCAAGTCCTCCGGTGAGCAGAATTGCCATAAGGTTCAAAGGAGGCGAAGAAATTAAATAAAGTAAAAAGCCGAGATCTTTAACCCCACCAACGCTCTGTGATTTTACATAGATGATGGAATCGGCACCAAAGAGTAGATCGAAGTAGAACAGCCAATAAATGCACTTAACGATCAAAAAAGTATACAGCAAACGTTTGAACCAATGCGTTTGCCATGTAAAACGATACGCCGAAAAAAAATATGATACCAGGTTTTGCAAAAAGGGGAAACGGTGATTTGACCCCTAAATTAAGATTATTTTTATGGATTTCTGAGCAGCGTTACATTGCCAAGATGCACCTCTGTTTTGTTTGTTACAATGTTTTTAAAACTAAGTTTCCAGATATAAATACCTTGCGGAGAATCCAGGCCCCTGAACTTTCCATTCCATCCTTCTTCGGGGGAAGTACTTCTGTAAATATTTTCTCCCCAGCGATCAAAAATCTGGAACTCATAATTACTCACACCAATGGTTACCGGCATAAAAAAATCGTTTTTGGCATTATCGTCCGGAGTAAAACAGTTGGGAATCCAATACCGGAATTCAGGAAGCACCCTGAAAGTTTCACTCACACTGTCAACACAGCCAAATCCATTTATTACCACCTGGGTTATTCTGTAATCCCCATAAGTGCTGTATTCGTGGGTTTCGCTTATTTGCTGAGAACTACTGCCATCGCCAAAATAAAAAGTACTTTTCAAGGCATCGTCGCTGGCCAAACTTCTTATGGCCACGGTGGGATCGAAGACGCTTGTTTCTTTTGTACTTAATGTAAAGTGCGCGATTGGTTTAGGGTGAACAATAATGTTGGAAAGCATGGTCATGCTTGTATCGCTGCAAAGGCTGGTTGTTTTTACAGTGAGCATCGCCGAATAAATCCCGGCCGGACTAAATTGATGTGTTGGTTCAAAATCATTTGATGTTTTGCCGTCGCTAAACTGCCAGGCGTAACTCAACGGAAGGTCGCTGGTGCTACCATTGCTAAAGCCCACCAGAGCCGGATCGCAGAGGCCGTTAAGCAGGTTATTGATTTTTGCTTTTGGTTTTTTGAGAACGCGGATGCTGTCAATAAAGGAATCGCGGCAGGCAAATTGTTTGGCTTTTAGTTTTACAAAAAAAAGTCCCCCTTGAGTAAAATGGATTCCTGTGGGGGTTTTAATGCCTGAATTAGTTGGACTTGCGTATGGTCCGAAATCCCAGAAGAAAGTAGTTGACTGTGGCACAAACGTACCGGTAGCATTAAAACTGAAGGAGTTGCTGGAAAAACACTGTCTGTCAGGCCGGGCAAATTTAATATCCAGTGGCGGGTAAGCGTAAATTGTTTTTTTGAGGGTGTCTGTGCAGGCTCTTCCGGGATTTACGAGCAGTGTTAGAATGTATATTCCGGTATCGGGGTAGGAATAGAAGGGGCTGAACACATTGGAGGTGTCTGTGTTAATTCCGGGCACACCAAAATCCCAATGGTAAACGGGCGTGCTTGAATTATTGACACTTTGATTGGTAAATTGAATATCCTGTCCCATACATTGTTGCGTAAAATTGGCAATGGCTCCGACAACGGAAACAGTGCAGTTCACAACCGTAAATTGGAAATCCCTGAAATGTGTATTGATAAGTATATTATTTCGATATTCCTGAACACAAACGCCTACTACGTATTGCCCTACAAGGGTTGGTGTTCCAACCAGCTGGCCGGTAACCTGGTTAATTGAAAATGCAGGGTTTGCATCTATAGGATAACTGCCACTGTAAGGGCTCACAAATGTAACATTGTTGTAGGGTGGCGGCGGGGCCAGCTGCGGGCAATTTACGGGTGGGGAGATACAGGTACTGCCCGTTTGCGGTGCTGACATTACGAGTGAGGGGCAGCATCCGTCGAGTCCTGCATAAGGGGCGCAAAGAGAATAAACGAGTTGATCACCATCGGGGTCCATTGCTGAATGATCAAAATTTAAGGGCACATTTTTGCAGATATAAATGGGTGGAAATTTGGCAAATCGGGGAGAATTGTTCGCAATAGCGTCTTCGGGCCCCGGAATATGTGCAAAATAAGTTGAGCCCTGTTCAGAAGGATTCAGGAGATTTCCGATAATGGAGTTACGGCAACACCGCTGATAAACCAGGGTGTATCCTCCTGTTTTTGGTGGAAGGTTAAGCGTATAGGTGTAAACCCCTTCTTCTATACAAACACTATTGGGAGTTTGCACGCAGGCATTATAAAAAAGCGGGGGTACATGCGTGATAACCGGGGAACCTATATCGTAAATCCCTACACTTTCATTATTCACATCATACACGGTAAGCCAGGCTGTAGGACCGTTTTGATCACCGTCAAATGCAGAACCTCCTCCGAAACAATCTCTGTATACCTTCAGGGTCATCCTGTAATTTCCACCACCCAGATCGTCGTACACCATTTCTCCTCCAACAATGTGGAAAGAAAATCCCTTTAGGCCGGAAAATAAGAGCAAAAGTATGTAGAAGACTTTTTTCACTGCTACGAAATCCACTAGTAAGGTACTACAAAAATAGCGGATGTAGGAGTGATTTTTTAATTGGGAGAATTAACTTTTTAACTGGCATTGGCTCCTTAGTTTTTGGCCCTTTATTTGCCTATTTTTGTATAAGCATGTATAGGTTAGCTTACATTTTTCTCCTCAGTTTTTTAGTTACCAGAACATCGGCACAACTCCTGATTGCAAGGGACACGATTACGGTAATTGAAAATGGCCGCGTACTAAAAATGCCCTGGGCAAATGGCATTAATTTTACGAACGCTTCTAACCTCGATCTGAATGGGGATGGAAAAAAAGACATTGTGCTTTTCGACAGGTTAAATCAATACAGCATCGGACGCTTTCGTTGTTTTCTCAATACCGGAAGTGCCGGACAAATTAAATACAAAGAAGATACCTACAGTCCTTATTTTTTTCCGGAAGTGGCCAACTGGGCAGTTTTTCGTGACTATAATTGCGATGGGAAAGAAGACTTATTTTGTTCCACCAGTGCCGGAATTAAAGTCTACAAAAACGTAAGTTCTGTTTCAACGGGCTTAAAGTTTGAACTTTTTAAAGCCTTACTTTATTCTGATTTTAATCCCAATGGAACTCCTTCTATCGGTAATTTATACGCGAGTACGGTTGGAGTGCCTGGCATTGAAGACATAGATGGTGATGGTGATTTGGATATTCTTACTTTTTCACCGCAGGGGGTGTTGATAGAACTTCATGAAAACATCCGTACAAACTGTGACAGCCTTATATTTCGATTAAGTACCGACTGTTGGGGGGGGATTTCCGAGAGTAACTGCGAGGTTAGTTTTCAGGCATGTGGGCAGAAAGCCGAAAGAAACGATCAGACGGATGCCATGCCAGTTCAAAAAACCTACCACGCGGGATCTTGTCTTACTTGTCTTGAC
>CAZMHW010000072.1:0-1548 GCA_964566105.1 uncultured Akkermansia sp. | reverse complement strand
ACGGTGATGGCGATCAGGATTTAATTATGGGAGATGTTTCTTGTACTAATCTGCAATACGTTCACAACAACGGCACTAACCTTCTGGCTAATTTCAACGATACGACTAAACTTTATCCAAATTATCCCAACAAAGGGAACACGGTACAGGCAGAGCTTAATCTTTTTCCCTGCGCCTATTATTTGGATGTGAACGGTGATTCAAAAAAGGATCTGATTGCCACGCCAAACATAATGGGAAGCGAAAATACCAAAAGTGTTTGGTTATATAAAAATACAAGCACCACCGGCACGGTTAATTTCCAGTTTGTAAAGAATAATTTTTTACAGGACGAAATGATAGAGGTCGGGCAAAATTCTTTTCCCATCCTGTTCGATTATAATGGCGATGGAAAAAAGGATCTTCTGATCGGTAATTTTGGTTATTATAACGGAAACACGCTCAATTCAAGGCTTACATTATATAAAAATATTGGAACCTCACTCTCGCAACCTTCGTTTTCCCTTATTACCCGCGATTACCTGAGCCTTAGCACACGGTCGTTGTCTAACGGCATTCCGATGAATAACGTAATGCCAACAGTTGGAGACATAGACGGGGATCTGGATCTGGATCTGCTCATTGGAACGTCAACGGGGCAGGTACATTGCTTTGAGAATACCGCAGGAGCTGGAAATCCATGCAACTTTTCCATTTTCAAAGAAAATCCTTTTTCATTTACAACGGCTTCTGGAGTGGCTGCACCCCAGCTGTTTGATTTGGATGGTGACAACAAACTCGACCTGCTTATCGGAACCAAGAACGGAAGAATTTCCTGGTATAAGAATATTGGGACGCAAACAATTCCTACGTTTAGTCTCATCACAAATTTTCTTGGCAATGTAGATGTAAAAGGTAATCTCAATTATTTTGGTTATGATGGATATGCTGCTCCTTATTTCTTTAGAGAAGGTGGACAAACAAAACTACTGGTAGGTTCTGTAAGTGGAAGGATCTTTTACTATTCAGTACCTGCTGTTGTCACACTTCCTTTCAGCCTAATCAGTCCTGGTGTAAATGGTTACAACGAGGGAGGACAATCAACCGTGTGTTACGATGATATTAACAACGATGGCAAGCCGGATCTATTTATTGGAAACGCGGGTGGAGGTCTTAGCTTTTGTTCCTCAAGGTCTGTTTTGGTGGGAATAGAAACGCTTACACCGGAACGATTAGAGGGCTTAGTTAATTTTTTTCCAAACCCTGTCAGTGAAATGTTGTCCGTGGATGTGAAGGTGGAAGATGCGCGGAACATAAAAATGCGAATTCTGGACCTGCTTGGCAAAGAAATCAGAATGCAGGAAATGAGCTCTCCTTCGGGAAGTGTTAATGTTTCAGATCTGGCCAAAGGAGTTTATTTTGTGAGCATAGAGTTTGATGCACACGCTCAAAATTACCGGCTCATCCGCAAAGTAATTAAGGACTAAGTGAAAACACATTTTAAAAGCATAGTTGTTCTTTTTTCTATTCTGGCTTTTTCCTGTAAAAAAGATGTCGGCAGAATGAATT
>CAZMHW010000071.1:7198-11828 GCA_964566105.1 uncultured Akkermansia sp. | reverse complement strand
GTAGTGGAGTGATGCCTTCAGGCAGTAATCAACGTGTATCAAAGCCTCTTGGCGATACTCACTATTTTGACCAGACTGTTACGACGGACATTTACCCCAACCCAACTTCTGATGTTATAAAAATAAAATATAATGTCGCCCAGAATGAGAGTGCCGAAATCTATATCGAGAATTTGTTGGGTGAAAGAGTCGTAACAATTCCAGTCATTCAACAAATTGAAGGAGGTCAAGTTGAAACAAATTTACAATCTCTTAACATGGAGAGCGGGATTTATTTTGTGAAAGTGAAAGTAAATAACAGAATCAACAGTTATAAGTTAGTTTACGATAAGTAGCAAGATTTTAATAAGAGGTTAAATCCCCTTGAGAACCCAATCGTTATGATTGGGCTTTTTTATGGAAAATATTTAGACAAGTTTGCCCCTGAGACAGACGAATAAACAGTTTGACGGATATCAAGGCGGGTATTTTGTCGTTTGACCTAAGTATGTTGTTGATTAAAGTCAAATTCGATAAATTATCATTTTTGATTGACGGATCCTGTTTTTCGAGCTATTAAGCTCTGTATTCCTTAGAAATTCAAAGGGTTCAAACCTAGTACAGTGTTCTAACGGGTAAATAAAATTAGCTGAAAGTGGATTTCTGACTGATGAATACACCAAAAGCAATAGATGTTATCACACTTATTGTCGTTTAAAGCCCTTAAAATGGGGGTATCTGTTTTTTTTAAGTGATTAACTTCACACTTGTTAACTACTAAGCCCCCTGAGATTATGAAAAAAATACTACTTCTTTTAACTGCCATTTATTTTTTCGCAAATCCATCAAAAGCACAATTTCCTTACGCTTCCATTTGGGCAGGGTATCCTCAGACTTACGAAGTAAGTTCAGGACTAACAACTACTGCTACTCCTGGCTGTCTTTGGTTCGGCTACATGTCAACCGTACAGAATATACAAACTACCTGGCACGTTAATAAAAATTTCTGTGTGATGGGAGCCGGTCCTTCTTCGATCTGGGCGGCGTATCAAATTTTCGATGCCAACTCCTGCACAGGTTCTTTATCTCAGGTACTTAACGGTAACGGAGTTTCGGTGATCGAAACAGCCGGGTCTAATAATTTAACCTATGCCGTGGCAGGGTCCTACGATAAAGCAGTTTATTTTGCCACTTTAAATAACACCGGTGGCGTAATGACAGCGGTTTCTTATCCTTTTCCGGTTTTGCCGACGCAATCTTCTCCTCTGTTAAATACAATGTCCCTTCAACAGCCAGCTCCATCAAAACCACTGATTGTGGAATCGTCCGTAGCCAACGAATATTACATCTGCGGGTCTTATGATGCACACATGTACATATTGAATGTGGACGCTACCGGTACGGTGATCTGGTCTTCTTTTTACAGCCTTGCGGAAGGAATCAGTCCAAGAGACATTATCGTTAATCCTTACATTAGCCGTCACATTGCCGTGGTAGGTCAGGCTAAATTGTCGTCAGGAAATACACAAGGATTTTTTATGGACGTAAACGGTAATAATGGCGCGGTAGCGCAAACTCAACTATACGGACAATCTGTTAACTGCGAAGTTTTTAATTCCATTACGCTTGGCTCCAATGCCGGGGCTAATAACGGTTCCGGGTTTGTTGTGGGTGGCTTTACAAAACAGATCAGCGATAATACCGGTCGTCCCTGGGTACTTAAACTCGATTCGGTTGGAGGCGTAATTTGGAGTAAAATACATACACCTTCTATTGGATCGTGTTACGATGTAAAGGATGTGATGGAGCGCTTAAATACGTTTAATACCTACGAATATTATGTATTATTGGCCTCATCGGCAGGGATGCAGGTACTGAAATTAAATGATGGAGGTTTACCCTTTGCTGTTTCTTCACCATCCAGCCTTCACAACGAATTTGTTTACAACATTCCTTCTTTAGTACCGGCAAAACCAACCTGTTTGTCTTTTGTAGCAAACCCTGGTAATAGCTTTAATGCCGGAATACAGGTGTACGGAACCTCATATAATTTTCCGGGATTTAACGGGAGTTATGTGGTGAACGCCTATTACAATGGAGAAACAGGTTGTTATCAAACACTGTCGACCATTACTGAATGCAACGACGGACCGAAAACAGGAGCAGGTGTTGCAGTGACCAGGTTTGGAAATCTATCCGCTTGTACAAATTTTATGATCCAGGCGTTTTATCCTGGTGGAAGTATCAGTTATCCATGTTATGGACCTGTTCCGGCTGGTGATAATCAACGTGTCATGGGGCAGGGTCTAGAACAGGCAAAAGTAAATACAGAAAGTATTCAGGTGTTCCCTAATCCTGCAAACGATAAAACGGTGATACATTATTCCGCAGCTGATAATAGCTCTGTACAAATTGATCTGTACAATGTGGCTGGTGAACTTGTGTGGCAAAAGTCGCCTGAAAGCAACATTGCCGGAGCTTATGAACAAGAAATAGATTTTACAGCTCTGGAATTAAAACCAGGCGTATATTTTGTAAACGTTCAGATAGATGGCGTAACTACAAAACAAAAAGTAGTGTACACACATTAGAATTATTCTATAAGATGAATGGGTAAGGCTTCTCCGCAGGAGGAGCCTTTTTTTTGTATGAAATAATAACATAAATGTAACGTCTTGCCTGGTGGATAATTGAGAATCATTAATTACTTTTAAAGGAATTTTTTAATTGGCACAGAAAACTAAAATATCTGCAAGCATTTTCAAACTGGGTGTTCTTAACGCATTTATTTGTGTGACCGGATTTTTGCTGCTTAATTATTTTGGAAGATTTAAAGTGGATTATGCATATCTGCTTCTGTCTTCTTTCGGCTGTTTTGTGATTGGTTTTCTAATCCTGTATTATTTTTACTACGTAAGCGTTATGCGTAACATTAACGCTCTTACCGAGAAAATAAGAAAACGGTTTTTAAACAATGAAATTCCTCAGAAATACAATCAACTTGAAGAAGAGGATGGTATTGCCATTTTGGAGGAACGGGTTGATTTTTTAATTGAAGCGCGCGAAAAAGAGTTAATTCATTTTGAAAATCTTGACAGTTACCGAAAAGAATATCTGGGCAATGTATCGCACGAATTAAAAACTCCCGTGTTTAATATTCAGGGATATGTGGATACCCTATTAAATGGAGGGCTGGAAGACGATACCATTAATTTGGATTACTTAAGACGTGCGGAAAAAAGTATCGACCGTTTAATAAACATTATTGACGATCTGGAAACAATTACACAGTTGGAAAGTGGATGATTGGTTCTGGATATGGATATATTTGATCTGGCTAATTTATGCAAAGACGTATACGGTTCGCTCGAATTAAATGCGGCGAGAAAGAACATTAAGCTCGAGCTCGCGCGAAAGTACGACAAACCGATTTTAGTGAGGGCCGATAAATTCAGAATCCGTCAGGTGTTGGTTAACTTAATTACCAATAGTATTAAATACGGCAAAGAAAACGGCACCACACTTATTGAATTAAATTATCTGAACGACGATGTGGTAGTAGAAATAAGTGATAACGGCGACGGCATAGATGAAAAACACTTGCCCCGTATTTTTGAACGGTTTTACCGGATAGACAAAGGGCGAAGCAGAGAGCAGGGAGGAACCGGTTTAGGATTGGCCATTGTAAAACACATCATAGAGGCTCATGAAAAATCCATAAAAGTGGAAAGCGAACCCGGAAAAGGCACAAAATTTACCTTTTCTCTTTCGGCTGCGCAGTAATTCGGTACTTAAAAAGCTCAGATTCGGGATTAAAATCTTCAAAAAAAACTTAAAAATTGGCATTTTTTGAAACTTTTAATTGCTAAACTTGCCTATTTTTAGTAAAATTGCAAAAACTTTAACTAATGGCGGAAATTCACATAACAGACATTAACTATATAGAAATTAATTCTCAAAGCGGTCTGGATTTCAAATATAAACCCGAAGTACCCAAATTGAAGCTGGTAGGAACCCTTTTGTTATCTGAAAGTGAAGATGAGGAAGACGGTGTGTTATTTTTGACCCAAAAGCAGTTAAACCAGGTGCTGGTTGGCAAGGATATTGACTTAAAAATGCAGGATGACCGTTGGTTATTGGGTAAACCTTTAACAAAAGACCAGGTGAAAAAGGTAGGTCTGGTTGACGTGGATGCCGAGTACATGGGAACAGCAGGAGAATTTAAATGCTTCGAAGCAGTTAAAATTTCCGAATAATTCGATTACCAGTAAGAAGGACCGTACTTTTTGGTTATTTCAGATTTAGGAAAAACCTCATAAAATAACTGGTCGAACCAAAATAAAGCCTTAAATGTTAAAGACGGCGAGCTCAACTGCTCGCCTGTTTTTTTTCTGTCCTGTAACGCAAAACGATAAGCTACATCAGCGCCCAGTCCAACCCATTTAAACACTTTGTATTGCACGGTAATGCCCGGTTCGTACAGAAAAAGAAAGTATTTGGGTTCCTTATTGCCAAATGAATAGGTTTTGCTCTGCTGAAACCACAGCAGTCCGGTGCCCGCCTGAATAGGAACACTGAGTTGCCAGTGTTTTGTTTTGTAAAATACAAAGTCAACGTAATAACAGAGGTACATAAATTTGAGGTATTTACT
>CAZMHW010000071.1:0-7188 GCA_964566105.1 uncultured Akkermansia sp. | reverse complement strand
GTGTCTGTTTTGCCCAAAGCATCGGTCTTGTAAAAATCTTTTTTGATGTTGCTGTTCAACCAGGAATAACCGTCGGTCTTCAACCAGCTGATTCCTCCACCCAGTCGTAATTTTCTCTGAAAAGTAAGCCCTACACGTATTCCACTTACACTGGTGAGTTCATGTTCTATAAAACTCCCGCGGGATTCGAGTCTTATGTCCACACTGTATTTGTGTTTGAAGAACTCCCGCAAAGTATCCAGCATCTGTGATTTACCGGGGAGGGTAACA
Source organism: uncultured Akkermansia sp. (assembly GCA_964566105.1). Classification (GTDB taxonomy): domain Bacteria; phylum Bacteroidota; class Bacteroidia; order B-17B0; family Aurantibacillaceae; genus Aurantibacillus. The sequence goes on along the minus strand of CAZMHW010000071.1, from coordinate 6,918 downwards.
ACGAACAGAAAAAAAAATATGAAGACTGTTTTTTTCAAACTCCAACAAAATTACGTTTATAAACTTTTTAATCATTTTTTTGGAATCAATTGTTTCAACAATCTACTTGTAGTAATTTTAAGCGATATACAGCATGTTAGATACACCCATTGAATATTTAAAGGGAATTGGTCCCCAAAGGGCTGAGGTCCTGAAAAAAGAACTGGGTATTTACCTTTACCGGGATCTGCTGACATATTATCCCTTTCGTTACGTAGACCGTACCCGGTTTTATAACATCAGTGAAATTTCAGAGGACTTGCCGCAGGTTCAATTGCGCGGGGTAATAGACAAAATGGAAGTGCTGGGACAAAAACAGGGAAAACGTCTTTCGGTTTTGTTCAGAGATAATACCGGCATTGTAGAGCTGGTCTGGTTTAAAGGCTACAATTGGGTGGCGCAAAAACTTCAAATGGGGGTGGAGTACTGTGTGTTTGGAAAGGCAAGTGCATTTAACGGCCGTTACAACATTGCACATCCGGATATAGAACCGGTAACCGAAGATTTTTTAAAACAACAATCGGCTTTTCAATCCGTTTATAATTCTACGGAGAAATTAAAATTCAGGGGACTGGACAGCGAAGGAATTCGCAGGTCCATGAGGGCTCTGGTTAACCAACTTCAGCCTCAGCATATTGAAGAAACGCAGAGTGAGGAGGTTCTCAGGGATCATCAGTTGATGGGGCGTTACGAGGCCTTTCAAAATATTCATTTTCCTCAGAATGCCCAGCAGTTAAGGAAAGCGGAATTTCGCTTAAAATTTGACGAGTTGTTTTACATTCAGTTGCGTCTGCTCAAACTCAACAAAGTGAGAGCGCATACTGTGAAAGGATTTGTTTTTTCGCGGGTAGGGAAACACTTTAACGATTTTTTTTCAAATCATTTACCCTTTGAATTAACCAACGCGCAAAAAAGAGTGCTAAAGGAGATTCGTGTGGATATGGGCAGTGGCAGACAGATGAACCGTTTGTTACAGGGCGATGTGGGAAGCGGTAAAACACTGGTGGCGCTTATGAGTATCTTGCTTGCCATCGACAACGATTTTCAAACCTGCTTAATGGCACCAACGGAAATTCTGGCGCAACAACATTACGAAACGTTCAGAACACTTTTAAAGGAGATGGATCTTCCTGTTGCCTTACTAACAGGATCAACAAAAACGAAGGCCAGAAGACTTATTCATGATCAGCTCCTGAGTGGCGAAATAAAAATACTTATAGGTACCCATGCTCTTATTGAGGATGTGGTGAAGTTTAAAAACCTGGGTTTGGTAATCATTGATGAACAACATCGTTTTGGTGTGGCTCAGCGTGCTAAATTAAGAGATAAGAACACCAGTCCCCCGCACATGCTCATCATGACAGCTACGCCCATTCCGCGCACACTGGCTATGACTTTGTATGGAGATCTGGATACCAGTCTCATTGATGAGTTGCCTCCCGGAAGAAAAGCCATTAAGACGGTGCATTACATGGAAAGTCAGCGTTTACGTGTGTATGGATTTATTAAAGAGCAAATAGCTCTTGGCAGACAGATTTATATTGTTTACCCGCTCATTCAGGAAAGTGAGAAAATGGATTACCAGAACCTTCAGCAAGGCTACGACAACCTGGTAACTGAATTTCCGGCGCCACAGTATCAGATCAGCATTGTGCATGGTAAACTCAGCAACGAACAAAAGGATTTTGAAATGCAACGCTTTATTAAAGGCGAAACACAGATCATGGTGGCCACCACTGTAATAGAAGTCGGTGTAAATATTCCTAACGCCAGTGTCATGATCATTGAAAGTGCGGAACGTTTTGGTTTGTCACAACTTCACCAGCTGAGAGGCAGGGTAGGCAGGGGAGCGGACCAGAGTTACTGTATTTTGATGACAGGCTATAAACTGGGAGCGGAAAGCAGGCTGCGTATGGAGACCATGGTACGAACAAATGATGGTTTCGAGATAAGTGAAGTGGATCTGAAGTTAAGAGGACCCGGTGACATTGAAGGGACACAGCAGAGCGGGGTAATGGATTTAAAACTGGCGAACCTGGCGCAGGATGGACAAATCCTGCAACTCGCAAGACAAACGGCTCAAACGCTTTTGGATGAGGATGTGAATCTCGAATTGGAAAAAAATAAAGTGTACACCCAACAACTTTTAGTACAACAGAAAAACAGACAGAACTGGAGCAAGATTGGTTAAGGACTAGTCGTTTGTTTGAGCTGAAGTCAAAGACCGTTTTTTATGAGTTTTTGTGTAGCCAGTAAATTACCTGAAATGTCGTATAACTTTAAATAAAGGATACCGGCTGCGATCGTTGAAAGATTTATGAGTGTGTCTTCTTCTTTTTTAAGCTCTGCACGAAACAGCGTTTTATTAACACCATCTGAGATAGTGAGTGATCCATTTGTACACGACTTAACATGAATGCATTCGTATGCCGGATTGGGAGAAATTGAAAGGAGAGAAATTTCCGGTTGAAAATCGAAAGAACTCACAGAAGCAAGTCCTTCTTTATTCATTGAATATTGGTACCTCGCAACAAAAAAACAAGTACCATCCGGATCCGGCTCATTGAAATCGTAATTGCCGATTAAGCCAACGACACCTTCAATAAGAATGGCACCTATTTTTTCTGATCTTACACAATGATTTTTAGGTTGCGGGGTTGAGCTGTATTTTTGCTCAGTTTCTTGTAAAATGGTTTTGTTATGATCGCTCTGCGCCATAAGCCTTTCGGGTGAAAGAATCAAGCACGCGCCTACTGTAAAATAAAGTGAGAAAAAAAACTGTAAGCCTTTCATGATTTAATTTCAATAGATAATGAGTTTCTTTTTGAAAATAGTCTGCCCTTCTTTTAATGTCACTATGTAAACACCTGTGGGCAGTTCTGAAGTTACTATCTCTGCAGAGGTTTGAATCTCACTTTTAGTGAAAAGCAATTTGCCACACATATCGGTTAAGGAGATTGAGACTATTTTATTTTCACCCGTTAAAGATTCCACCAATATTTTCTCTTCTTCATGGTTATAAAAAATATGGTATTTATTAAAATCAATTGTGGATTGTTTTATTCCTAAAGGATCAGAAATCTCAAAAGAAAGAATGCCGCCCGAAGAAGATTGAACAGATGTAGCATTAAGATGGTTCAATATGCTCACTTTGATTTGTGTGGTGCCTGAATTTGTGTAAGAGTGCGATACATAGTAGTTGGTCGATACTTTTAATCCGGCAATATAACTGTGCGGCACTTTTCCGGTGGAAGGTACTTCATACACCAGTGAATCGTGGTTAAATGCAGGATCGTCTCCTGCAAACAAAATGCAGTAATCTTTATTCATTTCCTGGTGGAAGGAACCGTAAAAATCCGATTGACTGATCCTTCCGTTATCTTTGTTCATTGCCACGATTGTGGGAGCTGATGTATTATTTGGCATAACGCTGATTAGGAGCATAAAATAGTCTTTTGGCTGATTGCTTTTATTTGTGACGCGTGTCATATTGCTGAAAGTTCTGACACTGAACGAAGGAGGGTAACAGGTATGGGCATATAAGGTTTTCTGGGAGTTTGAGTAATAGCTGTACATAGAGTCGGCACTGAGCTGTGGAGGGGCTTCAAAATTAAGTCCGAACCATTTTTTGTAATTGTTGGTTGTTTTTACGATGTCAAAAACGGCAATTTTTCCGAGAGAAGGGATGTAGAAAAACTCCCTTTGATTTTTGTCAACGCAATTAAAAACCTGGGCACGCGAGGTGTAAATTGGAGTGGAGTTAGTCCAAAGGTAGGAATATTCCTGGTTGAGATCTCTCCTTATACCCGTGGTGTGTTCAACAGGATCCTGGTAAGGATACAGGTCGAAATTATTCATTTTTTCAATGTGAATGCAATTGTGCATGGAGTCTGCTCCTTCAATTCCGGAGTGACTTTGGGTATTGTTATCAATTAACAACCAACCGTTATCGTAAACAGAAAAATGCCCTGAACCGTTGTGCGCGTGATCGCCGTAGCGAGCGCCACCCCTGTAACTTACCCACTGACTGTTGGCATTCCAGCCTGTTCTGCGAATGAACTGATCGGTTCCGGAGGTATCCGTGTAAATGTAATTTGTCTGATAATCGGTTTGAGTTCTGTAATCAAGAGGTGTTATTTCTTTATTTGAAAACAAGAAAGGGAACCATCTGTTGGCAGTAACGGCAAATTTATTGAAAGGAACTGTTTCATTGGCCCAGTAAAGACCTATTTGTTGCGATAAAGAACTATTGGAATAGCTTGAAACCAGGTCGGCCACGAGACGGTGAAATTCCCAGAGTTCTCCGGTGGATTCTCTGGCCCAATCACCTTCAGCCAGCATGTGGGTGAGATTTGGCAATGTGGCGTAAGGAAGAAATTTTACAACATCTTCATCATACGTAGTGGACTGGAAATGATCAATATGACTGGTTGTTGCTGTTTTAAAAATGGCGAGGGCCTTCAGATAATTAACTGCATAACCAGCGCCATATCCCCAACCTTCGTTAGCATCACCATTTTTCAAACGCGTGTTGGTATGTGCCATTAAAAAAGGCCGGATGGAGTCTGCTGTATTTATGAATTTATTTCCGTTAGCAGCATCTTCAGATTGAATGGCAAATCCAACACTTGTTATACCTACAAAGTGCCCCATGGTATAGTTGTTTCCTTCATAATAGTAAGGTCCAGTCCAGATGCCGTAGATATTAGGTTTTGTGAGGATCCAATTAGCCCAGTGTACAAGACGGTTTCTTACAAGAGTTCTGAATGTTGGTGACATGTAGTTGTAAAGCCAATCGTAAAGCATGGCAATTTCTACCATAGTACTTCTGGATTCATAGCCGGAATCATAGTACATTGAACTGTCCTGGGTATAATTGGTAAAATACTCTTTAAAAATACTTAAGGCAGAATCACGGTGAGCGGTGTTACCCGCCGCATAATACGAAAGTGAGTACATAAACGCGTACTGTTCACCGCCATAAACATTGGCCATGATGTATTGAGCATTGTAGCCGGCAATGGCATTTATACGGGTACTTAGCTGTTGCCACTCGGTAGTATTGTTTGTTTTTCTGCTTTGGAGTTTGAGTATAATTGCCGAATCCAGTAAAATTCTTGGGTGATTCTGTTTAACGGATATTTGCCCCTGGAGAAATACTTGGGTGCAGAAGCAAAATAAAAGAATAAAGAGAAAATGTTTATTTTTCATAGGATAAGCAGTGATTTGTACAAAGGAAAGAAGAAAACAAGTCTTAATTTTCGGGAAAATGATAACGGCGGTACATTTTAGACGAAGGGACTATTTTAAAAGGTAAGCGGTTAAAGGAAGATAGATCTTACACCAGGAAGCGTGGTTTCTGTTTTTTTAACTGTGTGTGGAATTACCTGGCAGCGTTGGTATGATTGAAACAGATTGAACCGTTAACAGCTTCAATGCCGCCGTTAACCAAGTTAAATAGCTACTACACACTATTTTTTCTCATTCTGAATTACGACAGTATATTTGTATTGGAACAAACGATACAAATAACTTGCGCTGAATTGAGAGTATTAATGACACACTGGCCGTTAAAATTTAGTTTACCTATTTTACTCTTGTTTACTTCGGGAGTTAAATTATGGTCTCAGACGGATTTTAGTAAAATGGAATTCCAACAGTATAAAATATCTGATGGACTTGTGGGAAGCCGTATCATATCAATTGAGCAGGACAAAAGGGGGTATATTTGGTTGGGGACTTTAACAGGGCTGAGCCGTTTTGACGGCATGACATTTACCAATTTCACTTCCTCAGACAAATTGATAAATCTGTCAAATGATTATATTCAAAATCTTACCACAATTGACGATAGCCTTCTCTTGATCGTTACTTTAAAAGGTTGTCTTACGGTTGACATTTACAATTTAAAGAGTCAACTTTTTTTTGTTAATGATAGTACTGTTTTTTCGGACATGGTGAATTCGGCACGCGGCTTTGTAAAGTTAAATAGCGGCAACTACGTTATGATTTCAAAGACCGGGTATTATGAATTTGATAAAGTTGGAAAATTGCTGCATCGGAAAGACTATTTCGATCCAAAAGAAAAGGATAATCGTGGTTTTCACAAGAAAACACTCTGGAATACGAAAGATCTGATAGATCTGGGGAATGATAGATTTGCTTATTACGCTTTTGAGAAGATGGAAATACTGGACTTTAACCGTTTTAGGAGTTATGAACCTGAAGCAAATGATCCTCTGCGCTTATTTGCTGAAAATTCCGTACTAAGAAAGAAAGTGGGAAAATATGAGTATGTGTTTCTGAAAATTAAATCGGATAGCATATTTTATCTGAACACCGAAAGGGGAATTCTCAGGGGGTATGAGTTGCCCTTTGATGTTTCATCTGAGATATTTCATATGGACAATGTTATTTCTTTTATTGGAGATAATGAATACGTAATTCCGAGTTACAGGGCTGGTTTTTACACTTTTACTTTAAAGAATGGCCATATTGATTTTAATGTTAAAAAGCACTTACCTGAATATAAAATTACTTCAGCCTTCAGGGATGTGGAAGGGAGGGTCTGGCTTGGAACGAATGACGGGTTATTAAAGCAAAAGAACGTAAGCACTATTATTAAATTTTTTCCTATAAATGGAGATGAAGATAAAGAAGTTATTTATAGTGACCTGGCTTTTGTAAATGATAAATTGTTTGTTATGAATGCTAATGCCAAAAATGGCATTGAAATATTAGACAGAAAAACCAAGCAGGTAATTCATAAAATTAGTTTACCTGAAAAATACAGCAGTTCAATTTTGCCCAATAGTGTGCAAAGTTATTACCAGGATACACTCTGGATATCAACAGGAAGTGGAATAATATGGCTGGACG